>NZ_JBIUSS010000024.1:0-36585 GCF_044741445.1 Kitasatospora sp. NPDC088160
GTCGCCCTGATCACCGACGCGATGGGCGCGGCCGGCATGGGCGACGGCCTCTACCCGCTCGGCCCGCTCCAGGTCGAGGTCAAGGACGGCGTCGCGATGCTCCCGGACGGCAGCTCCATCGCGGGCTCCACCCTGACGCTGGACGTCGCGTTCAAGCGCTCGCTCACCGTCGACGGCCTGACGCTGAACCAGACCGTCGAGTCGCTGTCCGCCACCCCGGCCCGCCTGCTGGGCCTCGCCGACTCGATCGGCTCGCTGGAGGCCGGCAAGCAGGCCGACCTGGTCGTGCTCGACTCCGAGGGCTACGACCTGGTCGCCGTCATGCGCCGCGGCCGCTGGGTCCTCGGCGGCGAGCGCTTGCTGCCCCGGGCCGGCTGACCGGCGGGGTGGCGGAGCCGCGGTCCGCGGTCCGCCGGTGTCCGCAGAGCTGCTGGAATCCCGGGTCGGTGCGGAGGAGCTCGGCGTACGTGCCGGTGGCGGCGGCCGTGCCGTCGGAGAGCATGACGACGGTGTCCGCCGCTGGACAGGCGCATCCCGCGTTCCCCGACCTCGGTGTCGAGGCCCGCCGTCAGGCCGTGCACCTTCCCGGTGAGGTTGACGAGGTCGAGGACCTCCCAGAGCCGGTCGTCGGTGATGTCCGGGGCGGCGTAGCAGAGGTTGTCCCGCAGGGTGCCGTGCAGGATCGGGCAGTCCTGTTCGACCCAGCCGAGGTGTGAGCGCCATTCCGCGAGGCCGAGGTCCGTGGCGGGCCGCCCGTCGATGCGGATGCTGCCGCTCCACGGCTCGTAGAAGCGGTTGATCAGGGCGAAGGCGGTCGACTTTCCGGCCCCGGACGGGCCGACCAGGGCCACCAGCGCGTGTGCGGGAACGGTGAGCGACAACCCCCGGAGGACCGGCGCGTCGGGGCTGTAGCCGAACCGCAGATCGCGGATCTCCAGCGAAGGCGCCGACGGCGGGCCCTGGTCCGGTTGCGGTCCGGAGGTGGTGCGGCCGGCCGTCGTCGCCCCGCTGCCGTCCTCGGTGGGCGCGCAACTGCCGCCAGGCGGTCACCGGGTGGCGGCGGAAGAGCGTGTGCAGATAGGCGGCGCCCCCGGTGAACAGCTCGTCCGCCCCGTGCCCGGCCAGGTGCCGGGTGGCGCCGTGCTCGACCAGGTGCCCGCCAGCTCTGCTGGCGGGCTGTTCCGCGCGAGTCGGCGGCCGCCGGTGCGCCCGTCGCCCGGTCGCTCATCCTCCGGCGTCCGCGGTGGGGCGCCGGGCACCGCTTCGGTGTCGAGGGTCGCGATCACCGCCGGGCCCGAAGTCCACGTGCTGTCGGCCGAGTCGAGTCACCGGTGGCGGCGGTGCTCACAGCTCCGTCGGGTAACCGCTCCGGGGAGGCTTGGCGTTGGCGAGCTGTCGCCGGGGCGCCCGAGGGGGGCGGGACGGGGACTCGCGTGACGGCGAACGCGGCGGAGTCCAGGCCGGGGTGGTGGTGGTCTCCGGGTCGGCGGGCGGGCTGCGCAGGGCCTGGGCTTCGATGGCTTCGGCGAGACGCCGCAGGGCGATCCGGACCTGCGTGCTCTGTCCGTCGCTGAGTGCTCCGAGGACCTGTTGCTCGATGGCCAGGCGCTTGGGCATGACGTCGTCGACGGCGGCCGCGCCCGCGTCGGTGATGAAGACCAGCGCCGCGCGCCGGTCCGCGGGATTCACCGTCCGGACGACGAGGGCGCGCCGTTCCAGCTTGGCCAGTGCCTTGCTCAGCGCGGCCGGCGACCGCCCCATCGAGGCGGCGAGGCGGCGCGCGATCGTCGGCTCGGTCGAGTGGCGGAGGTGGTAGAGCACGTCGAACTCCGATGAGCTGACGGCCGCCGCTTCGAACACTGGTTCGAGGAGGAACTCCAGCATCGCGTGGGCGTGTCGGAGGCCGCCGATGATCTCCATCGACGAAAGGTCGAGGTCAGGACGGCTCTGTACCCACAGCTGCCATACCGCCTGCGTTTCATCCATTCGTGCACATGCTCCAACTTGTTAACCGGTAACCTTTCAGTTACCGTATGACACGTGGCCCGCTTCGAGCTGGGCGACCTGGGCACGCTCATCGGAGACTTGTCCGGTTTCTTGCTCTCTGTGTAGTTGATCTGCTCATGTCATATGAGCCTGGACCGCGACATCCCGCCCGATAGCTTCTCGTCTATGACCGGAGCTGAGGAAAGTGTCACCATGGTCATCGCACATGTCCCCGTCATCCCGTTCCCTGGAACGAATCCGGGATTGGGCTACCTCCGGCAGATAGTACTGGACCGGAATAGCTCGGTGTCCAGCCATTTGCGCGCGTCGGCGTCAAGCAGATCGGACCGGCAGCTTGCCGGGACCGCATCGCCCGGCAGCGCGCCGAGAAAGTCGAGTTGACGCCGCGGCGGGCATGAACTCGCCGTACTGCTCGAACACTTCGAACGGCCCGAAGCGGAACGCGTCGGCGTGACCGGCTCCGCACGGGCGACCCGCCGCGGTCGCCACGGGCCGCCGTCGCCCTGCGTACCGAGGCCGGTCACCGCGCCCCGGTGCGCCTTTCACGGATCCGCCGCGGGCTGATCGCCCGTGGTTCGTCACCGAATTCAGAATTTCTCCGGCGGTCGCCCGCCGACCCCGAAAAATCCGCATGGCCAGATTCCGGGAAAAGGTTTCCGCGCGCTATGACCGATCGCTTGGGATTCAGTCTCACTCAATTGCGCTACTTCGTCGTCTCCGCCGAGATCGGCAACATCTCGGAGGCGGCGGAGAAGCTGTGCGCCTCGCAGTCGACGGTCTCGTCGGCGATCATGCGGCTGGAACGTCAGCTCGGTGTTCAGCTGTTGCTCCGTCACCATGCCCGTGGGGTCTCCCTGACGCCGAGCGGTCGCCACCTGCTGCGGGAGGCGCGCGCGTTGCTGGGGCAGGCCAGGAGCCTCAAGGCGCAGGGCGACGCCCTGGCGGGCGACACGGCAGGCCAGCTCGACGTCGGGTTCTTCTTCCCGATCGCCCCGTTCCTGCTGCCGCTGGTCCACCGTTTGGCCGGGGAGCGGCACCGGGCGCTGGAGCTGAACCTCCACGAGGCGTCCGCCGACCGGTTGCTGGAGTTCCTCCGGGACGGCCGGTGCGAACTGGCGGTGACGTACGACTTCCTGGCGGGCGACGCCAGGTTCCACCCGTTGGTCGATCTGCCGGTGCACGCCCTGCTGGCGGATGACGACCCGTCGGGCCTGGCCGGCCCGCTCGCTCTGGACGAGTTGGCCGGTCGACCGCTGGTCGCCCTGAACGTCCCGAGCGTGCTCCGTCACGCCGAGCGGATGTTCTCCCGCGCGGGCGTCCGCATGCCGCGGGTGGTGAAGGCGGCGAGCATCGAGACGCTGCGCGGCCTGGTGGCCGCCGGTGCCGGGTTCGCCTTGATGTATCAACCCGCCCGAACCGCAACGACGTTGGACGGGGGCAGGGTCCGCGAGGTCGAGCTGGTCGGAGACCTGCCGCCCGCGACCCTGGGCGCGGCCGTGATGCCCGAGCTGGCCATGAGCAGCCGCGGCAGGGCGTTCCTGGACGTGCTCAGATCCGCGGTCGCGGTCGGGGCGAGCCGGGGGCAGGTCGGGGCGGGTCGGGCGCAGGTCAGTGCAGGTCAGCAGGTAGTCATGGGTTGAGGGAGCGTCGTGCTGGCAGTCATCTTCGCTGGTCAGGGAAGTCAGGAAAAGGGAATGGGGGCAGAGGTCTTCGAACGGTACCCGGGGCTGGTCCAGTACGCCTCGGACGTGCTGGGGTACGACCTGGTCTCCTTGTGCACGGAGGACCCGGACGGCCTGCTGGGCCGCACGGAGTACACCCAGCCGGCGCTGTTCGTCGTCAACGCGCTGCGGACCTTCGAGCGGGTCCACCACGGGGACCGGGAGGCGGACGTCTACCTCGGGCACAGCCTGGGCGAGTACAACGCGCTGCTCGCGGCCGGGTCCTTCGCCTTCGAGACGGGGCTGCGGCTGGTCGCCAAGCGCGGCGAGCTGATGGCGGCGGCCTCCGAGGGCGGCATGACCGCCGTCATGAACACACCGCCCGGGCAACTGCTGGAGATCCTCGCGGAGGACGGCGTCGACGGCGTCGACATCGCCGGCCTCAACACCGGCTCGCAGGTGGTCATCGCGGGCACCCCGCCGGTCCTGGACGCGGCGCACGCCTGCCTGGAGCGCCGGGAGATCCGCTTCGTACGGCTCAAGGTGAGCGCGCCCTTCCACTCCCGGTACATGGAGTCGGCCAGGGTGCGGTTCGCCGAGTTCCTGACGGAGTTCGAGTTCGCCGATCCCGACACCCCCGTCATCTCCAACGTCACGGGCCGGCCGTACGAGTCGGGACAGGTGACGCGCATGCTCACGGAGCAGCTGGTCGCCCCGGTGCGCTGGACCGACAGCGTCCGCGGGCTGCTCGACGGCGACGCCGAGCTGGAATTCACCGAAATCGGGGGCCTGGCCCTCACTCACATGGTGTTCAAAATCAGGGCTGGAGTCTGACACATGGCAACCACGACGGACACGATCCGGCTGTACCTGGAAGACCGTTTCCTCTTCGAGTTCGACGACGTGATCACCCCGGACACCGACCTGTTCAAGGCGGGGGTCATCGACTCGTTCGGCTACGTCAGGATGATGAAGTTCCTGGAGTCCGAGTTCTCCGTCGAGATCTCCCCGGAGGACATCCTCGTGAACGTCTTCGTCTCGCTCACCGCGATCGACGAGTTCGTCACCAAGAAGATCTCCGCGAAGTAGAAGGACGGATCATGTGCGGGCTGGCTGGTTTCCTCTCGACCTCGCTGCACCCCGGTGCCACCGCCGAGGTCATCACCTCGATGCTGTCGAACATCCACCACCGCGGGCCGGACGAGGCGGGCTACTACCTCGACGACGGCATGGCCATGGGGGCGGTGCGGCTGGCCATCGTCGACCTCGCCGGTGGCTCGCAACCCATGTCCGACCCCTCCGGGCGCTACTGGATCTGCTTCAACGGCGAGATCTACAACCACATCGAACTCCGCGCGGAACTGGAGCGCCTCGGCCGCCCGTTCCGCACCGACCACTCCGACACCGAGGTCGTGCTCCAGGCCTGGATCCAGTGGGGGTCGGACTGCTTCACCCGGTTCAACGGCGCGTTCGCCGTCGCCATCAGGGACGCGGCGACCGGTGACCTGGTGCTGGCCCGCGACCGCTACGGCAAGCGCCCGCTGTTCTACGCCGACGCGGGCGGGGACTTCCTGTTCGCGTCCGAGATGAAGGCGTTCCGCGCCTTCCCCGGCTTCCGCTTCGAGTTCGACCCGAGGGAGCTGGCCACCACCTACGCCGCGTGGACGCCGCTGCCCGACCGCACGCCGTTCCGGGGCGTGCGCCAGCTGCCGATGGGCTCCGTGTTGACCATCAGCGCGGGCCGCCGCTCGCTGCGCCCCTACGAGGACCTCGACTTCGACGTGCCCGGCTTCGACGGCACCGAGGCCGAGGCGATCGACATGCTCCGGCAGACCCTGCGCACCAGCGTGGAGCTGCGGCTGCGCTCCGACGTCGAGGTCGGCGTCTACCTGAGCGGCGGCCTGGACTCCTCGATCGTGACGAGGCTGGCCACCCAGCTCTCCCCGTACGAGGTCCGCACCTTCTCGGTGGCGTTCCAGGACAAGTCCTTCGACGAGTCCGACAGCCAGCGCCTGGTCGCCGAGCACCTGGGCACCCTGCACACCGCCGTCCCGATCACCAGCGAGGACATCACCGACCACTTCCCGGCCGCCGTGTACCACGCGGAGGTTCCGACCTTCCGCACCTCGTTCGTGCCGATGTTCCTGCTGTCCCGGCACGTCCGCGACGCCGGGATCAAGACCATCCTCAGCGGCGAGGGCGCCGACGAGGCCTTCCTCGGCTACTCGCTGTTCCGCGAGACCCTGCTGCGCGCGCGGTGGAACGAGCTGACCGACGGCGAGCGCCGCACCCGGCTGGCCGGCCTGCACCCGGAGCTGGAGCACTTCGGCTCCGCCCACCAGGCCCACCTGCTCGGCCTGTACCAGCAGTTCTCGGTGGAACGGCTGCCGGGCCTGTTCTCCCACGAGATGCGGTACCAGAACGGGAGGTTCGCGGCCCGGCTGCTCGCCGACCGGATCGACCCGTTCGCCGACCTGCTCGACCTCGTCGCCGGGACTCCCGGCTACGCGGACATGACCGCGATGCACAAGGCGCAGTGGCTGGAGTACAAGACGCTGCTGCCCGGATTCCTGCTGTCCACGCAGGGGGAGCGGGCCGCGCTGGCGCACAGCGTGGAGAACCGCTGCCCGTTCCTCGACCCCGCGGTGGTGCGCGCGGCCGCGTCGGTGAACCTGCGCTACGACGACGGCCAGGTCGAGAAGGCCATCCTGAAGAAGGCGTTCCGTGCCGAGCTCCCGGAGTGGACCACCAGCCGCCCCAAGCAGCCCTACCGCGCGCCGGGCAGCGCCGCCTTCAAGGAAAGCCGCCCGGACTACCTGGAACTGCTGCTGTCCGACCACGAGTTGGCCGGGATCGGCTGCCTGGACGCGAAGTTCGCCCGGCGCCTGGTCGACAAGGTCATGACCTCGCCGGTGGAGGAGGTCAGCACCAAGGAGGACCAGACCTTCCTCTACCTGCTGACGACCGCCGTGCTCCACCAGCAGTTCGTGCGGGGCGGCGGTACGGCGCCGGCCGGCGCGTCGAGCGCCGCGCTGAACCTGCGGGTGACCGTGGACAACCGCCGTGCCGTGCAGCGAGTGGGGGAGAGCCGATGAGTACCGACGACATCGCGATCATCGGGCTGGCCCTGCGGTTCCCCGGCTCCGACACCCTCGTCGAGCTGTTCGACCACCTCGCGGCCGGACGCTCGCTGATCACCGAGGTGCCCGCCGAACGCTGGTCCAAGGAACGCTACTTCGGCGATCCGCGCGGCGGCGAGGAGAAGACGTACAGCGTCTGGGCCGGGTTCGTCGAGGACGCCGACCGCTTCGACGCCGCCTTCTTCAACATCTCCCCGCGCGAGGCGGAGACGATGGACCCGCAGCAGCGGTTCGCGCTGGAGCTGGCCTGGAAGGCCATCGAGGACGCGGGCTACCGGGCGGGCGAACTCGCGGGCAGCCGCACGGGCGTCTTCATGGGCCTGTGCCACGGCGACTACGCCGAGCTGATCGAACGCGACGACGTGCCGACCGACGCCTACTTCCCGACCGGCACGGCCTACTCGATCGTCGCCAACCGGCTGTCCTACTACTTCGACTTCCACGGCCCCAGCATCGCCAACGACACCGCCTGCTCCAGCTCCCTGGTCTCGCTCTACGAGGCCGTCGCCGCCCTGCACAACGGCGACTGCGACCTGGCGCTGGCCGGCGGCGTGAACCTGTGCTGGTCGCCGAAGCTGTTCGTGGCGTTCAGCAAGGCGAGCATGCTCTCGCCCACCGGCCGCTCGCACGCCTTCGACCAGGACGCGGACGGCTTCGTCCGGGGCGAGGGCGGCGCCGTCCTGCTGCTCAAGCCGCTGGCCAGGGCGCTGGCGGACGGCGACCCCGTGCACGCGGTGATCAAGGGCGTCGGCACCAACCACGGCGGCAAGACCAACTCGCTGACCGTCACCAACCCGGCCGCCCAGGCCGCGCTGATCGAGGACGTCTACACCCGCGCCGGTGTGACGCCCGAGACGGTGAGTTACATCGAGGCCCACGGGCCCGGCACGCCGGTCGGCGACCCGATCGAGATCGTCGGCCTCAAACGCGCCTTCCAGAGCCTGCACGACGCCCACGGGACGTCACCGCGGCCGGACAGCACCGGCATCGGCTCCATCAAGACCAACATCGGCCACCTGGAATCGGCCGCGGGCGTGGCCGGCGTGGTCAAGGTGATCGGCGCGATGGCCGCCGGGACCCTCCCGGCGACGGTCAACTTCCGGACCAGGAACCAGCTGATCGACCTGGACGGCAGCCCGTTCTACATCGTCGGCGACACCCGGCCGTGGCCGGGCGGCGACGGAGTGCCGCGCCGGGCCGGCGTCAGCTCGTTCGGGTTCGGCGGGACCAACGCCCACGTGCTGCTGGAGGAGCACGTCGGCGGGCCGGCCGACCGCACCACCGAGCCCGCGGGGCCGTACGTCGTCCCGCTGTCGGCGAAGAACCTGGAGCGGCTGCGGGTGCTCGCGGGTGGCCTGCGGGACCACCTGCTGGCACCGGAGACCGCGCTGCGGCCGCGCCAGGCGCTGGCCGACATCGCCCACACGCTCCAGGTCGGCCGCGAAGCGATGCGGGTCAGGGCCGTGTTCCTGGTCTCGGACCGGGAGCAGCTCGCGGCCGCGCTGGAGTCCGTCGCGGACGGCGAGGTGCGCAACCCCGCCGGGGCCGGGGCCGAACTGGTCGCGGCGGCGCAGGACTGGGCGAACGGGGGCGGCGCCGACTGGCCCGGGCATCCCGGGGCGCGTCGCGTCCGGCTGCCGACCTACCCGTTCGCCCGGGACCGGCACTGGTACGTCACGCCGCCCGTCGAGGCGCCGGGCGCCGCGCTGCTGCACCCGCTCGTCCACCGCAACACCTCCGACCTGGCGCAGCAGCGTTACACCTCCACGTTCACCGGGGCCGAGCCCTTCCTGGCCTCGCACCTGGTCCGCGGCCGGCGGGTGCTGCCCGCGGTCGCGTACCTGGAGATGGCGCGCGCCGCCGTGGAGCGCGCGGCGGCCCGGGAGGGGGCCGTCCGGCTGCGCGACCTCGCGTGGCTGCGGCCGATCGTCGTCGGCGAACCGGTCGACGTCGACCTCGCGCTGACGCCGCGCGAGGACGCGATCGCGTTCGAGTTCCGGCAGGGTGAGACGGTCCACAGCACCGGCACCGCCGAACTGGTCACCCTGCCGGACCCGTCACCGCTGGACCTGGACGCCCTGCGCGCCGCCTGCCGCACCACCCGCGGCACCGACGAGGTCTACGCCGCCTTCCGCGCCCAGGGCCTGGAGTACGGCCCGGCCATGCGCGCGCTGCGCGGGCTCCGGCTGGGCCGCGACGAGGCGATCGCCCGCATCCGGACCACCGGCGCCGACGGCTGCGTGCTGCCGCCGAGCGTCCTGGACGCCGCCTTCCAGACCTCCGTGGTCCTGACGGGCGCCGCCGCCGGCCCGACGCTGCCCTTCACCCTCGACGAGCTCCAGGTGTACCGGCCCTGCCCCGCCGAGACCTGGGCCTGGGTGCGACGCAGCGCCGGCTCCGGGACGCTCACCACCTTCGACATCGACCTGTGCGACGGCGACGGCGTGATCAGCGCCAGCCTGCGGGGGCTCGCCCAGCGCACCACCGACGCGGGCCCGCGCGTCGTCACGGCGACCACCCGGTGGACCGACCGGCCGCTGGACGCGGACGGCGGCGCCACCCGCACCGCGCACCTCCTGACCCTGCCGGAGATCACCCGGGCGAGCCCGGCCGACGGCGTCGACGCCGCGACCGAGCAGGTGTTCGCCGAGGTCCAGCAGGTGCTCGCGTCCTCTCCCCGGACCGGGCACCGCTTCGTGGCCCTGATCGACGCCCGGGTACCGGCCCACTTCCACGCACCGCTGGCGGGCCTGTTCCGCACCGTCGCCCTGGAGAACCCGCTCGTCTCGGGCCGGGTCGTCCGGGTCGCCGGCCTGGACGCGGCCTCCGCCGAGCAGCTCGCGCGGATCGTGCGGGAGGAGTGCGCCGACGACTCCGCCGACACCGAGGTCCGCTACACCGCCGACGGCACCCGGCAGGTGCTGGAGCCCGTCGAGACGCGACTGGACGCCGGACCGCAGGTGCCCGCGCTGCGGGCCGGCGGCGTCTACTGGGTCACCGGCGGCCTGGGCGGCATCGGCCGCCACCTCGCCCGCTACCTGGGCCGCGCGGGGGCGACGGTCGTCCTGAGCGGACGCTCCCCGGCGGGCTCGGTGGACGCCCTGCGCGCCGAAGGGGTCGACGCGCACTACCTGCCGGTCGACGTCGCCGACGCCGCAGGCGTGCGCGCCGCGGTCGACACGATCGTGCGCGAGCACGGGTCGCTCGACGGCGTCGTGCACGCGGCCGGCCTGCTGCGCGACCAGTACCTGCTGCGCAAGGACCTGGCCGACGTCCGCCTGGTGACGGCGCCGAAGGTCCGCGGCACGCTCAACCTCGACGCCGCGACCCGCCACCTCGACCTGGAGTTCTTCGCGCTCTTCTCCTCGGTCGCCGGCGTCTACGGCAGCCCGGGGCAGTCCGACTACTCGGCGGCCAACGCCTTCCTCGACGCCTTCGCCCGGCACCGCCGGACGCTGGTCGACGCGGGCGAGCGCAGCGGCCGGACCGTCGCGATCAGCTGGCCGCTGTGGGCCGACGGCGGCATGACGCTGGACGAGGTCACCCGTGACTCCCTGCGCCGCGAGCGCGGCTGGGAGGACCTGCCCACCGAGGACGGGCTGCGCGCCTTCGGCCGGGCCCTGCTCGCCGACGCCCCCGCGCACCTCGTCGTCGCCTACGGCGCCAAGGCCACCCTGGCCGCGCAACGCCGGGCGGCCCCGGCCCCCGCGGCCCCGGCCACCGCCTCGTCCGCCACCGCTGCTCCGTCAGGCGGCGCGGGCGAGGGCGACCTGCTGCAGCGCACCGAGGAACTGCTCAGGGGGGTCGTCGCCGAGGTCCTGCGGCACGACCCGGAGCACATCGAGTCGACCACCAACCTCATCGAGTACGGCATCGACTCGCTGAGCATCCTCGGGGTGACCGCCCAGCTGGAGAAGGTGTTCGGGCCGCTGTCCAAGACGATCTTCTTCGAGTACCTGAACATCGCCGAGGTGGCCACGCACTTCGTGGAGACCCGGCGGGCGCAGCTGGAGGCGGTGCTGGGGGCGACCGGTCCGGCCGAAACCCCGGAAAGCCCGGAAACCGCGGAGACCCCGGAAGCCTTGGCAGCCCCGGTCGTTCAGACCGAGGCCCCCGCGGTCCAGCCCGAGGCCCCGGCCACGCGGTTCGAGGCCCCGGCCGCGTCCGCCGTCACCGTGGTCCGCGAACCCGCGCGCGACGACCGGCACGACATCGCGATCATCGGAGTGTCCGGGCGCTACCCCGGCGCCGACACGATGGACGAGCTGTGGGAGCTGCTGGAGAACGGCCGGCACACCTTCGAGGAGGTCCCCGCCGACCGCTGGGGCCACGAGGCCATCCACGACAGCGACCGGTCCGTCCGCGGCAAGAGCGTGATCCGGACCGGGACCTTCCTCCGCGACCTCGACAAGTTCGACCCCCGCTACTTCCGCATCTCCAAGCGCGAGGCCGAGCAGATGTCCCCGGAGGTGCGGCTGTTCCTCCAGTCGGGCGTGGAGGCGCTGGAGGACGCCGGCTACTCGCGGCAGACCATCCACCGCCGCTACCAGGGCGACGTCGGCGTGCTCGTCGGGACCATGAGCAACCACTACAACCTGTACGGCTTCCAGAACAGCCTGACCAGGGGCGCGCCGCAGAGCGGCAGCTACACCGGGACGCTGCCCAACATGCTGTCCTACTTCTACGGCCTGACCGGGCCGTCGATCTTCCTGGACACCATGTGCTCCGCCTCGTCGACGTGCGTGCACCAGGCCGTGCAGATGCTGCGGGCCGGTGAGTGCCGGATGGTCGTCGCGGGCGGCGTCAACCTGATGCTGCACCCGTACAACCTGATCACCTCCTCGGAGGAGCACTTCACCACCGGCACCTCCGACGTGATCCGCAGCTTCGGCCACGGCGTGGACGGCACCATCCTCGGCGAGGGCGTCGGCGCGGTCGTGCTCAAGCCGCTGGTCGACGCCGAGCGCGACGGCGACCACGTGTACGCCGTGATCAAGGGCACCGCCCTGTCCAACGCCGGGACGCGCAACGGCTTCACCGTGCCGAACCCGGGCATGCAGGCGCACGCGATCCAGAAGGCGATCGAGGACGCCGGCGTCGACCCGAGGACGATCGGCTACGTCGAGGGGCACGGCTCGGGCACCGCGCTGGGCGACCCGATCGAGGTCCGCGCCCTGACGTCGGCGTTCCGCAAGTACACCGAGGACCGCCAGTTCTGCGCCCTCGGGTCCGTCAAGGCCAACATGGGGCACCTGCTCGCGGCGGCCGGCATGATCGGCCTGGCGAAGGTGCTGCTCCAACTGAGGCACGGCAAGCTGGCGCCGTCCCTGCACAGCACGGAGCTCAACCCGGACATCGACTTCGCCGACACCCCGTTCCAGGTGCAGCAGAAGCTCGCCGACTGGCAGCCGATGGTCACCGAGGTGGACGGCCGCCAGGTCACCCACCCCCGGCGGGCCGGCATCACCTCGATCGGCGCCGGCGGCATGAACTCGCACATCATCCTTGAGGAGTACCCCGAACGGCCGGTGCGCCAAGAGCCCTTCGGTGAGCAGCTGTTCGTGTTCTCGGCGATGAACGAGGCCGCGCTCGGGCGCTACCTGGCCGTCTTCCGCGACCACCTCGCCGGGGCGCGGGAGGCCGACCTCCCCGACATCGCGTACACCCTGCGGGTCGGAAAGAACGAACTGCCGCACCGCTGGGCGTTCGTGGCGGGGGACCGGCGGTCCGCGCTGGCGGCCGTCGACGGCTACCTGGCCGGGCGGCGGGAGCTGCCCGCGCACGAACTCGCCGCCACCTGGGCCGGCGGCAAGAGCGTCGACTGGGACCAACTGCCGACGGCACGCCGGGTGTCGCTGCCCGCCTACCCGTTCGAGAAGGTGCGCTGCTGGATCGAGCAGACCGACGGCGCACCGTCCGTGCTGGCCCCGCTGGCGCTGCGCGAGCGGCTGCACCCCTTCCTGGGGCGCAACGAATCCGACGTCCGGGGCCTGCGCTACGCCCTGGACGTCCACCTCACCGACCTGCTCGACTACGGCTACCGGCTGGCCAAGGCGCCGACCATCGTGCCCACCTTCGTGGTGGACCTCGCGCTGGCCGCCGCGAAGGTCAGCGGGTTCGCCGCCGAGGCGTCGGTCCACGACCTGCGCGTGCTGCGGCCGATCGACTGGTCCACGACCACGCGGCTCGTCACGGAGTTCGCCGACGGCCACGGCACCGTCCGGACCGGGGACGGGACGGCGGCGGTCGAGTTCACCGTGCGGGGGGCGGCCACGGCGCCGTCCGGCCGGGTCGAGCCGGCCGGACTGCGGGAGGTCCTCACCCGGGAGCAGTTCCTGGCCGAACTGGCCGAGGGCGGGCTGGACTACAAGCCGGCCTCGTGCGCGGTCGAGGGCGTGTTCCGCGCGCCGGACGGCCGGACGGTGCTGACCATCGGCAGTCCCGCGTTCCAGCAGGACCACGTCCGGCGCAACGTCACCGTCGAGCCGTTCGTGCTCGCGGCGATCGCCCAGGGCGTGCAGTGGGAGGCCAAGCGCGCCGGGGCGCCGGACTGGACCCTGGTCGCGCTCAACCAGGTCGGGGAGATCCGGGTGCGGGCCGGTTCGCCGATCACGCACGTGGTCCTCGGCGACGACCGGATCCTGCTGGTCGGGGGCACGGGCGAGGTCGTCGGGGAACTGGCCGGGGTGCGGCGCGGTACCGGAGGGGTGGCGCCGGGCGACCGTCCGGCGCCGCAGGCCCGCCCGGTGCGAGAGCGGGAGCCGGTCGTACCGGCTGAGCAGGATGTACCAGTGGTGTCGGCGGTGTCGGGTGTCGTGGACGTCCTGCGCTCCATCGCCGCCGAGATCCTCAAGTTCGAGCCGGAGGAGCTCGACCCGGGTACCGGACTGGACGCGTTCGGCTTCGACTCCATCTCGCTGGTGACCTTCGCGAAGGAGATCCACGAGCGGTTCGGGGTCGTGGTCAGCCCGGCGGTGTTCTTCGACGTCAGCACCCTGGAGGCGCTGGGCGCCCACCTGGTCGACGAGCACGGTGCCACGGCGAAGGCCGAGGTGAAGGCCGAGGTGAAGGCCGAGGCCGGGGTCAAGATCAAGGTCGAACCCCAGCCCCAGCCCCAACCCCAGCCCCAGCCCCAACCCCAGTCCCAGCCCCAGCCGGAGTCGGAGCCGGTTCGCACCGGGCCCGACCCGCGCCGGCCGGTCGCCGTCATCGGCGCGGCCGGGCGCTTCCCGGGCGCCCGCGACCTGGACGAGTACTGGGCGAACCTGCTGGCGGGCAAGGACTCCGTCACCGCGTTCCCGCTGCACCGCTACGACGAGGAGCAGCGCAAAGCCATCGAGGCCCAGGACTTCCCCCAACGGATCGGAGCCCTGGACGACATCGACGCCTTCGACGCCAGCTTCTTCCGCATCCTGCCGCGCGAGGCCGAACTGATGGACCCGCAGCACCGCCTCGTCCTGGAGACGGTCTGGCAGGCGCTGGAGGACAGCGCGTACCGACCCGCCGACCTGCCGACCAACACGGGCGTGTTCATCGGCGTCACCGGCAACGACTACGCGACGCTGCTCGCCACGCTCGGCGTGCGACCGGACGCCTTCACCTCGACCGGCACCACGCACTCGATCCTGGCCAACCGCATCTCCTACCTGCTCGACGTGCGCGGCCCGAGCGAGCCGATCGACACGGCCTGCTCCAGCTCGCTGGTGGCGGTGCACCGCGCGATCGAGGCGATCCGCTCCGGCACCTGCGACCTGGCCGTCGCGGGCGGGGTCAACGTGCTGCTCAGCACGGACACCTTCGTCAGCGCGCACCGCGCGGGCATGCTCAGCCCGGACGGCCTCTGCAAGACCTTCGACGCGGGCGCGAACGGCTACGTCCGGGGCGAGGGCGTCGGGGTGGTGGTGCTCAAGTCGCTGGCGGCGGCGGAGCGCGACGGTGACGCGATCCTCGGGGTGATCCGGGGCAGCGCGTACAACCACGGCGGCCGGGCCAACTCGCTGACCGCGCCGAACGCCGACGCCCAGGCCGAGCTGGTGACGGCCGCCGTCGGCGACCTCGACCCGGACACCATCGGCTACATCGAGACCCACGGCACCGGCACGGCCCTCGGCGATCCGGTGGAGGTCCGGGCGCTGCGCACCGCGTTCCGCCGGCTGGGCCGCAGCGACGACGGGGCGTGCGGCCTCGGCTCGGTCAAGACCAACATCGGCCACCTGGAGTCGGCCGCGGGCATCGCCGGGCTGCTGAAGGTGCTGCTCGCGCTCAAGCACGGCGTGCTGCCCGCGACTCAGCACCTCCAGGAGGTCAACCCGTACATCGAACTGGCCGGCGGCCCGTTCCACATCGTGCGGGACAACGAGGCCTGGCCGCGCCCCCGCAGCGGTGCCGGCGGCCCCGCGCCGCGGCGTGCCGGGGTGAGCAGCTTCGGGTTCGGCGGCGTCAACGCCCATGTGGTCGTCGAGGAGTACGTACGCGGCGACCGGGACGGGGAGGGCGACGGCGGGCCGGTCGCGGTGCCGCTGTCGGCCCGCACCGCCCGGCAGCTGACCGACCGGGCCCGGGGCCTGCTCGCCTACCTGGAGTCCCCGGAGTCGGAGCAGGTGTCGCTGCAATCCATCGCGTGGAGCCTCCAGGTCGGCCGCGAGGAGATGGCGGAACGGGTCGGCTGGGTCGTCTCGTCCCGTTCCGAACTCGTCGACGGGCTGCGGGCGTTCGTCGCCACCGGCGAGCGCGGAGCCGAGCCGGAGCCGATCGGGCGGTGGGTCGGCGGGGGCGCCGTCGACTGGCGTTCGCTGCTCGGCGACGGCACGCCCCGGCGCGCGCACCTGCCCGGATACCCGTTCGCCCGGGACCGCTTCTGGGCCCCCGGCACCCGGCAGGAGAGCGGCACGACCCTGCTGACCGCCCGCTGGACGCCGACGCCCGCCGCCGCGACCGGCCGGTACGACCGGCGCGTCGTCGTGCTGTGCGGGGTCGACGGGGAGGTACCCGAGGCGATCCGCCTCGACACGGTCAAGCAGCGGCCGGAGAGCCGGTTCCGCGACCTGTCGTGGCAACTGCTGGAAACCGTCCGCGGCCTCGACGCCCGGGACGGCACCACGCTCGTCCAGGTCGTCACGGCGGACCTCGCTCTCGCGGGCCTGCTGCGGACCGTCACCAAGGAGAACCCGCGGATCGTCGGCCAGGTCATCGGCATCGACGGCGTCCACGGCACCGACCTGGCCGCCGCCGTCGCGGAGAACGCCCGTGCCGCCGACGACCTGGTGCTCTACCGCGACGGTGTCCGGCACACGCGCAGCTGGGCCCCGGCCGAACTCCCGGGCCCGGGTGCGGGAACGGCCTCCGGCAAGCCCTGGCGGGACGGCGGCGTCTACCTGATCACCGGCGGGGCCGGCGGGATCGGCGCCTCGACGGCCCGGCGCATCGCCGCCGACGTCCGGCGGCCGACCGTCGTACTGGCCGGCCGCTCGCCGCAGGACGGCCGGATCGGCCGCCTGCTCGCCGAGCTGCGGCAGGCCGGCGCGGACGCGAGGTACGTGCGCGCCGACGTCTCCCGCTGGGAGGAGGTGCGGCACCTGGTCGCCGAGGCGGGCGCCGTCACCGGCATCGTGCACGCCGCCGGCGTGGTGCGGGACTCGCTGCTCGCGGACAAGACCGCCGAGCAGTGGGACGAGGTCCTCGCGACCAAGGTGGACGCCCTCGTACACCTCGACCGGGCCACCGGGCACTGCCCGCTGGAGTTCGTGCTGACCTTCTCCTCGGGCGCCGCTGTCACCGGCAACCCGGGGCAGTCCGACTACGCGACCGCCAACGCCTTCCTCGACGAGTTCGCCGCCGCGCGCAACGCGCGGGTCGCCGAGGGGCTGCGCCGCGGGCGCACCCTGTCCATCGCCTGGCCGCTCTGGGAGGACGGCGGCATGCAGGTCGGCGAGCGGACCCGGGCCTACCTGTGGGAGGACCGGGGGCTGGCGCCGATGCCCACGGAAGCCGGGCTCACGGCGCTGGTCGACGCCTGGAACGCGGGGGCGGACCAGGTGTGGGTGCACCACGGCGACCCGACGCGGGTGCCGACCGGGACACCGGCCCCGGCCGCCGCGCCGACAGCTCCCGCGCCGACGGCTCCCGTTCCGGAGGCTCCCGTCCGTGGCGCCGACCCGAACGTCCTCGGCCACCTCCTCGCCCTGTTCGCCGAGGTCAGCGGGCTCGCCCCGGGCGCGGTCGACCCCGACCGCCCGCTGGTCGACATCGGCCTGGACTCGGTGATGGTCATCCAGCTCAACCGGGAGCTGGTGCGGACCTACCCCGAGGTCTCCTCGACGATCTTCTACGAGCACCTGACCCTGCGGGCCGTGGCCGGTCAACTCGCCGGCCTCCGGCGGGAACCGGCGCGCCGGCAGGCGGCCACGGCCGACCAGCCGGTGGCGGGCGACCAGCCGGCGGCGACTGCCGAACAGCGGGCCACCAGCGCTCGGCCGACCGCCGTCCCCGACCGGCCGGCGCCCGGCGCCGACGAGCCGATCGCGGTGATCGGGCTGTGCGGCCGCTACCCGGGCGCCGCCGACCTGGACGAGTTCTGGGAGAACCTCACGGCGGGCCGCGACTGCGTCCGCGAGGTGGACCGCTGGCCGCTGGACGGCTTCTTCGAGCCCGACCGCAACACGGCGGTGGCCACCGGCCGCAGCTACAGCAAGTGGGGCGGCTTCCTGGACGACTTCGCCGCGTTCGATCCCCGGTTCTTCGGCATCGCCCCGCGCGACGCCTACGCCATGGACCCGCAGGAGCGGCTGTTCGTGCAGGCGGCGTGGGAGGTGCTGGAGGACGCCGGGTACACGAGGGCGCGCCTCGCCGAGCGCCACGGCCACGGGGTCGGGGTGTTCGCGGGCGTCACCAAGGTCGGCCACGCCCGGCACGAGGTGGGCCGGCTGCCCTCGGGCGAACTCGTGGTGCCCGGCCTGTCGTTCGCCTCGCTGAGCGCCCGCGCCTCCTACCTGCTCGACCTGCGCGGGCCGAGCCTGACGATCGACACCATGTGCTCGGCTTCGCTGACCGCGATCCACGAGGCGTGCGAACAACTCCGGCGCGGCGCCTGCGAGGTGGCGATCGCCGGTGGCGTGAACCTCTACGCGCACCCGCTGGACTACGTCGAGCTGTGCCGCTCCGGGATGCTCTCGCCCGACCAGCACTGCCGCAGCTTCGGCACCGGCGGCCACGGGTTCGTGCCCGGTGAGGGCGTCGGGTGCGTGCTGCTCAAGCCGCTGTCCCGCGCGGTGGCCGACGGGGACCGCGTGCTCGCGGTGATCCGGGGCTCCAGCGTCAACCACGGCGGCCGTTCCACCGGCTACACCGTGCCGAGCCCGGTCGCCCAGGCCGATGTCGTCCGGCGGGCGCTGGACCAGGCCGGGGTCTCCGCCCGGCAGGTCGGCTACGTCGAGGCGCACGGCACCGGCACCGAACTGGGCGACCCGATCGAGATCACGGGCCTGACCAAGGCCTTCGAACGGGACACCGCGGAGCGGCAGTTCTGCGCGATCGGCTCGGTGAAGTCCGGCATCGGCCACCTGGAGGCCGCGGCCGGGGTGGCCGGCCTGACGAAGGTCCTGCTCCAGCTCAAGCACCGGCAACTCGTCCCGAGCCTGCACGCCGAACAGCTCAACCCGAACATCAGCTTCGAACGGACCCCGTTCCGGGTCCAGCGCGAACTGAGCCCGTGGCACTCCGACGGCCCGCGGATCGCGGCGGTGTCCTCCTTCGGTGCCGGCGGCTCGAACGCACACGTGATCGTCGAGGAGTATTCCGTGCAGCCCACCGACGGCGCGAGCAACGGCGCCGAACAAGCCCGACAACCCCAACAGGCCGAACAGGCCGAACACGTCGTCGTCCTCTCCGCGAGGACTCCCGACCAGCTCACGGCGTCCGTCGACCGGCTGGCCGGATTCCTCGACCGCAACCCGGACACCGCCCTCGCCGACCTGGCCTTCACGCTCCAGGTCGGGCGGGAGGCGATGGCCGAGCGGTACGCGGTCGCCGTCTCGTCGACGGCGGAGCTGAGGGCCGCCCTGCGGGGCGGCCGGGGGCACCGGGGCACCGCCGGGGAATCCGGCGGACTGCTCGCCGAGATCACCGGTGACGGCGACCTCCAGGAACTGCTGGTCCGGCAGTGGATCGCGGCCGGCAAGCTGTCCAAGCTGGCAGCGCTGTGGGCGGCCGGCGCCGAGGTGGACTGGGAGCGCCTGCGCCAGGGCGCGCCACGCCGGGTGGTGTCGCTGCCGACGTACCCGTTCGCCAAGGAGCGGTTCTGGATCGGTGACCTGACCCGGCAGACGCCGGCACCCGCGCTCGCGGTCGCACCCGAGCCCGTGCCGACGCCCGCACCGATCGCGGCACCGATCGCGGCGCCGATCGTCCAACCCGTCGTCGCGCACAGGGGATTGGACGAGATCGTGCCCGCCGTGGTGCGGGAGAAGATCGCCCGCGCGCTGGCCATGGAGGTCGAGGAGGTCGAGGGCGGGCTGGCGTTCGCCGACTACGGCCTGGACTCGATCCTGGCGATCCGCGTGGTGGACCAGCTCAACGGCGCGCTGACGCTGGACCTGCCGACGAGCGTGGTCTTCGACTTCAGCACGGCCGACCGGCTGGCCGAGCACCTGCTCGCCGAGTACCGGGGCGTCATCGTCCACACGGAGGGAGCGACGGAGCCGGCCGACGAACGGGAGAGCACCCCGCCACCGGTCGTGCGGCCCGTAGGGCCCGCGGCGGCCGGGCAGCCGGACAGCGGCACCGGGAGCGCGGAGCGCGGACCGATCGCGGTGATCGGCATGAGCGGCCGGTTCGCCGGCGCCGACTCGCTGGACGAACTCTGGACGCACCTGGCCGACGGCGACGACCTGGTCACCGAGGCGACCCGGTTCGACCTCGACGGCCTGAGCGCCTGCACCCGGGGCGGCTTCCTCGACCGCATCGACGAGTTCGACGCGATGTTCTTCAACATCTCCGGCACCGAGGCCGCGGTGATGGACCCGCAGCAGCGGCTGCTGCTCGAAGAGTCCTGGAAGGCCCTGGAGGACGCCGGCTACGCGGGCCGGATGGGTCGTGCGCGCTGCGGCGTCTACGTCGGGGCGTGGGCCGGCGACTACCAGGGGCTGCTGGATCCGGAGGCGCCGGCGCAGACCCTGTGGGGCAACATGACCTCGGTCATCCCGAGCCGGGTGTCGTACTTCCTCGACCTCAAGGGCCAGGCGATCGCCGTCGACACGTCGTGCTCCAGCTCGCTGGTGGCGATCGACCTGGCGTGCAAGGACCTGTGGTCCGGCGAGACCTCGATGGCGCTGGCGGGCGGGGTGTTCCTCCAGTCCACGCCGCGGCTGTACCGGCTCGCGGGCCGCGCCGGGATGCTGTCGCCGACCGGCCGCTGCCACACCTTCGACCACCGCGCCGACGGCTTCGTGCCCGGCGAGGGCGTCGGGGTCGTGGTGCTCAAGCGGCTCGCGGACGCGCTGGCCGACGGCGACCACATCCACGGCGTGATCAAGGCCAGCGGCGTCAACCAGGACGGCGCCACCAACGGGATCACCGCGCCGAGTTCGGTGTCCCAGGAGAGCCTGCTCGGCGAGGTGTACGAGCGGTTCGGCGTCGACGTGGAGCGGATCGGACTCGTCGAGGCGCACGGCACCGGCACCAAGCTCGGCGACCCGATCGAGTTCCAGGCGCTGAACCGGGCGTTCCGCGCCCGCACCGACCGGACGGAGTACTGCGCGGTCGGCTCGCTGAAGACCAACATCGGCCACACCCAGTTCGCGGCGGGCATCGCGGGCGTGCTGAAGGTGCTGCTGGCGATCAAGCACCGGAAGATCCCCGCCTCGCTGCACTTCGAGACCGCCAACGAGGCGATCCCGCTGGTGGGAAGCCCGTTCTACCTGAGCACCCGCACCCACGACTGGGAGAGCCCCGCCGGGGTGCCGCGGTGCGGGGTGGTGAGCTCCTTCGGCGCCAGCGGCACCAATGCGCACCTGGTGATCGAGGAGGCCCCGGCCGTCGCCGACGCCGTCGCGCGCACCGCCGTCGCGCCGCGGACGGACCACGTGGTGGTCCTCTCGGCGCGGACGGAGGAACAACTCCTCGAACAGCGGCGCCGATTGGCGCTCCACGTCCGCGCCCACGCGTCGATCGACCTCGGTGACCTCGCCTACACCCTGGCCGTCGGCCGGGAACGCTTCGCCCACCGCTTCGCCTGCGTGGTCCGCGACCGCGACGAGCTGGTCCAGGTGCTGGACGGCACGGTCCCGGCCCGGCTGCCCGACGACGACCTGGCGCCCGCCGAGGGCCGACGGATCCCGCTGCCGACCTACCCGTTCGCCCGCGACCGCCACTGGGCTCCGACCGCCGGCAGCAGCAACGGCGGCACCGGCAACGGCGGCACCAGCGGTGACGGCACCGGCGTCACGCTGACCCGCACGGACGGCCTGCTGCGCGACCACGTGGTGCAGGGCCGTCACCTCCTTCCCGCGGTCGCCTACCTCGAACTCGCCCGCAAGGCGCTGGGCGCCACCCGGGTGCGGATGCGCAACGTCACGTGGGTGCAGCCGCTGGAGGTCTCGGACACCCCGGTCGACGTCCGGGTCGAGGTCCGCGCGAGCGAGCAGGGCGGGCACCGGTTCGAGATCGGCACCGGCTCCACCGTGTGCTGCGAGGGCGCCATCGCGTCGTCCGACGCCCCGCGCCCGGCACCGGTCGACCTCGCCGCGCTGCGCGCGGACTGCCGGGAGACCGTGTCCGGCGAGCGGATCCACGAGGCCCTGGTGGCGATGGGCATCGACCACGGCCCGAGCCTGCGGGCGATCCGGCAGGCGCACGTCGGCTCCGGTCTCGTCCTCGCCGAACTGGCCCTGCCCGGCTCGGCGGAGCCCGGACCGCTGGCGCCCGCGATGCTGGACTCGGCGATCCAGGCGGCCGTCGCGCCCCACCTCACCGGCATGCGGGACACCGCCGTGCCGTTCGCCCTGGACCGGCTCGACCTGTACGCCCCGTGCCAGTCGGCGATGTGGGCCGTGGTGCGAGGCGGCGCGGCCGGGCCGCTCGACAAGCTCGACATCGACCTGGTCGACGCCGACGGCGCGGTCTGCGTGCGGCTGACCGGCTACACCTCGCGCCGCACCGTCCGGAGCGAGCCCGCGCTGTACGCGCCCGTCTGGGACCCGACCACCGCCACCGACGCGCCCGTACCCGCTCGCACCGACCGGGTCCTGGTCGTCGGCGGACCGACACCGCTCGACGGCGCCCTGACCTGGCCGCTGCCGCCGTCCGCCTCCGTCGAGGAGGTGACCGCCGCACTGCGCGACCTCGGACCGGTCGACCACCTGGTCTGGACGGCGCCCGAGCCCAAGCTCGACCCCGTCGACGCCGCCGGGTACACGGCCGCCCAGAACGACGGCGTCGTCGCCGCGTTCCGCCTGATCAAGGCGCTGATCGAAGCCGGGTACGACGCCCGGCCGCTGGGGATCACGCTGGTCACCACCCGCGCGCTCGCCACCCACGCCGACGACCCCGTCCAGCCGGCGCACGCCGGGCTGCACGGCCTGTTCGGCTCCCTGGGGCGCGAGTACGAGCAGTGGACCGTCCGGCGCGTCGACCTCGACGGCCCCGACTGGCCCGCCGACCTCACCGCCCTGCCCGCCCGCTCGTCCGAGGACGCCTGGGTCCGACGGGCCGGCCAGTGGCTGGCCCGGCACTGGGCGCCGTGCGAGACGCCCGCGCGACCGGTCTACCGCGAGGGCGGCGTCTACGTGGTGATCGGCGGCGCCGGCGGCCTGGGCACCGCCTGGACCCAGCACGTGGTGCGGCAGTACGGCGCGCACGTCACCTGGATCGGCCGCAGCGCACCCGACGCGGCCATCGAGGAACGGCTCCGGTCCGTCCAGGGACGCGGCACCGTCCGCTACCTCAGCGCCGACGCCGGGGACCCGGCCGCGCTGCGCCGGGCCGTCGGCGAGGTCAGGGAGCGCCACCCGCGGATCGACGGGGTCGTGCAGGCTGCGCTCGTCCTGCGGGACAGCACCTTCGCCCGGATGGACGAGGCCACCCTGCGCGCGGGGCTGGCGGCCAAGGTCGACGTCACGACGGCGATGGCCGAGGTCTTCGACGGCGAGCAACTGGACTTCGCCGTGCTGCTGTCGTCGATGCAGTCCTTCACGACGGCGGCCGGCCAGGGCAACTACGCGGCCGGCTGCACCTTCAGCGACGCCTACGCGCACGCGCTCGGACAGCACTGGGACACCCCCGTCAGGGTCATGAACTGGGGGTGGTGGGGCAACCTCGGGAGCGTCACCTCCGAGTTCTACCGGGAGCGGCTGAGCCGGGTCGGCCTGGTGTCGATCGAGCCGCGCGAGGGGCTCGCCGCCCTGGACGCCCTGCTCGGCGGGGAACAGCGGCAGCTGGCCTTCGTGAAGACCAACCAGCACAACACCCTGGCGAACTTCGACCGCGCCACCCAGGTCACCGTGCACGGCCGGACGCCCTCCCGGGTGCGCGGCGAGCTGTTGCTCGCGCCGGAGAGCGTGGACGGGCTGATGGACGAGGTCGTGCGGTGGCGCCGGACCGAGCGGGACCCGTGGCTGGCGAAGGTCCTGGCGGCCCAGCTGGCGACCGTCGACCACACCGCGATCCTGCCGGTGTACGCCGACTGGCTGGAGCACGCCCGGCGGGCCACCGTGTCGGCCGGGCCGACGGAGGCCGTGTCCACGGCGGGCGTACTCGCGGAGGCCGTCCTCGCGCAGTGGGACCGGCAGTGCGAGTCCTGGTCGGCCGACGCCGACCGCAAGGCCGAACTGCGGCTGGCCTCCGCCATGCTCCGGGCGCTGCCGGACATCGTGACCGGCCGGACCAGGCCCACCGACATCATGTTCCCGCGCGGTTCGGTGGAGCTGGTGGAGGGCTGCTACCGCAACAACCACGTCGCGGACGTGTTCAACCGCGCCATGGCCGGCGCCGCCGTCGCCGTCGTGTCGGAGCGGCTGCGCCGTGAACCGGGGGCGCGGCTGCGGATCCTGGAGATCGGCGCCGGCACCGGCGGCACCAGCGCCGGGATGTTCGCCGCGCTCAAGCCGTACCAGGAGAGCATCGAGACGTACGTCTACACGGACCTCTCCAAGGCCTTCCTCAACCACGCCCGCGCCACCTACGGGCCGGGCGTGCCCTACCTGGACTGCCGACTGCTCAACATCGAACGGCCGCTGGCCGGGCAGGACGTCGGCGAGGGCGGGTTCGACCTGGTGATCGCGGCCAACGTGCTGCACGCGACCAAGGACACCCGCAACACCCTGCGCAACGCCAAGGCCGCGATGCGGGCCGGCGGGTGGCTGCTGCTGAACGAACTGTCGGCCTTCGACCTGTTCAGCCACGTCACCTTCGGGCTGCTGGAAGGCTGGTGGCTGTTCGACGACCGGTCGCTGCGGATCCCGGGCTCGCCGGCGCTGTCGCCGGAGAACTGGCGGGACGTGCTGGCGGGGGAGGGCTTCGGGACGGTGGTGTTCCCGCTGTCGCAGGCGCTGCCGCTGGGACAGCAGGTCATCGCGGCGGAGAGCGACGGGGTGGCCCGGCAGGCGGTCGGGACCAGGCCGAAGGGCGTCACCCGGCCGGTGCCTGCTGCGGCGCCTGTCGCGGCGCCTGTTGCCGTGCCTGCTGCGGTGCCTGCCGTGGTGCCGACGCCCCGGCCGGAGCCCGCGCCCGCCCCGCCGGCCGCGAGCCACGCGCCCGCCCCCGCTCCCTCCGCCGCACCGGCGTCGCGCTCCGACCTGTCCGCGCTCATCCTCGACAAGGCCGCGGCCGTGCTCGGCATCCCGGCCGAGCGGATCGACACCGCGGCCCCGCTCACCCACTACGGCCTGGACTCGATCCTGGTCCTCCAGCTCACCAACGCCCTGCGCGAGGAGTTCGGTGACGACGTCTCCGCGACCCTGCTCTTCGACGTCGAGACCGTCGACGGCCTGTGCGCCCACTTCGCCGGTGCAGGGGCCGCCGCGACGGCCACGGCGGATGCCCAGGCCGGCCCGGCGGGCGAGCGGTGGAACCTCTCGTGCGGCCAGCTGACCATGTACCGCGACCAGCAGCGCTCGCCGGAGTCGACCGCCTACAACCTCCCGCTCCTCTTCGAGATCCACGGCGAGCTGGACGAAGCCGCCCTGGAGCGGGCGGTCCGCGCCCAGAGCGGCATCCATCCGGTGCTGAGCGCCGTCTTCGGCGAGCGGGACGGCGTGCCGTTCATGGACATCGACCCGGGCCGGGCGCCGTCCTTCGAACGGGTCGACCTCACGGCCACCAAGCGCGCCGCCCAACTGGCCGGGCTGCGGGACTTGGTGAACCTCCCGTTCGACCTGGCGACGGGCCCGCTGGTCCGCGCGCACCTGGTCTCCCTCGCCGGGCGGCGGCGCCTGCTGCTGATCACCGCGCACCACATCCTGCTGGACGGCACGTCCACGGCGGTCCTGATCCGCACGCTCAAGGAGGCCTACCAGGGCCAGGGGAGCCTGAGCCGCGCCGGCTACGGCGACTTCGTCGCCTGGGAGGAGGCGCTGCTCGCCGGCCCGCGCGCGCGGCAGCACCGGGACTACTGGCTGCGGGAGCTGGCAGGTCATCGACCGGCGCTCGCGCTGCCCTACGACCGGCCGTACGACCCCAAGCGGATGCCCCGGGTGGACGTGGCGACGGTCAAGCTGCCGCCGCCGCTGGCCGCCGCCCTGGCCGACGCGGCGCGCGAGCACCGGGTCAGCGTCGCCACCGTGCTGTTCGCGACGTACGTGCGGTTCCTGCACCGGCTGACCGGGCAGGACGACCTGGTCCTCGGCATGACGGCGGTCGCCCGCTACGAGGAGCGGTTCCAGGACGTCGTCGGCCAGTTCGCGAACTGCCTGCCGATCCGCTGCACGGCCGTCGGCGGCTTCCCCGAGCTGCTGAAGTCCCTTCAGCGCAAGGTGGTCGGCGGCATCGAGCACGGCGGCTACCCGCTGCTGGAGATCGCCCGGGCCGTGGGCGCGGACGACGAACCGCTGGTCCTGACCAACTTCCTGTTCCAGAACTTCGACGGCGCCGACCTGCTGACCAACGCGGCCCCGGCCGCGCCCGGGGAGTTGGACCTG
The DNA here is from genome assembly GCF_044741445.1 of Kitasatospora sp. NPDC088160. Classification (NCBI taxonomy): domain Bacteria; kingdom Bacillati; phylum Actinomycetota; class Actinomycetes; order Kitasatosporales; family Streptomycetaceae; genus Kitasatospora; species Kitasatospora sp. NPDC088160. The sequence continues at coordinate 25,936 of NZ_JBIUSS010000024.1, forward strand.
CGGCTGTTCGACGACCTGCCCTACGCCGGGGAGTACGTCCTCGCTGCCGAGTCCTACCGGGACGGCGAGGGGTTCAAGGTCTTCCTCAAGTACGACGCGAACGTCTTCGACGAGGCCACCGCGCGGCGCATGACGGAGGAGTGGTACGCGGTCATCCGCAGGGAGCTGGGCCTGCGGTAGGCCGTTCCGCAGACCGCCCCCGAAACCCGGAAGCCGGGCCGCGACCGAGGTCGCGGCCCGGCTTCCGGGCGCCCGTTCGTCGAACGGCCCTGTCAGGCCAGGCTGGTGAGCACCGCCGGGTCGTACGGGACGGTCCGGGAGAGGTCGCCGCGCAGCGCCCTGGCGGCCCAGTCCGGATTGGCGAGCAGGGTGCGGCCGACGGCGACGAGGTCGAACTCGTCGCGCTTGAGGCGGGCCAGCAGTTCGTCGATGCCGGTCACGCCGGCCCGGCTGGTGTAGCCCTGGGCGAACTCGCCCTCGCCGTACTGCTGGTCCAGGCCGACCGAGCCGACCGTCACGGCGGCCTTGCCGGTGAGCTTGCGCGCCCAGCCGGCCAGGTTGAGGTCGCTGCCGTCGAACTCGGGCTGCCAGTAGCGCCGGGTGGAGCCGTGGAACGCGTCGACCCCGGCGTCGGCCAGCGGGGTCAGCAGCTGCTCCAGCTCGGCCGGGCTCTGCGCGATGCGGGCCCCGTAGTTGCCGACCTTCCACTGGGAGAACCGGAAGAAGACCGGGAAGCCCGGGCTGACGACCGCGCGGACGGCCTGCACGATCTCGGCGCCGAAGCGGGCGCGGGAGGCCGGGTCGCCGCCGTAGCGGTCGGTGCGCCGGTTGGTGCCGCTCCACAGGAAGTCGTCGATCAGGTAGCCGTGCGCGCCGTGCAGTTCGACGCCGTCGAACCCGAGCCGCTCGGCGGTCGCCGCGGCCTCGGCGAAGGCGGCCACCGTGTCGTCGACGTCCCGCTGGGTCATGGCCCGCCCGGCCGGGACGCCGTCCAGGCCGATCCCGGACGGGCCTTCGGCGGGCGGCTCCGTCCCGGTGCGCACGACCCCGGTGTGCCACAGCTGCGGGATGATCCGGCCGCCGGCCTCGTGCACCCGCCGCACCACGCGCGCCCAGCCGGCCAGCGCCTGTTCGCCGTGGAAGTGGGGCACGTGGTCGTACGCGCGGGCGGCGGCGCGGTCGACGTAGGTGCCCTCGGTGATGATCAGTCCGACCTGGTGGGCCGCCCGGCGGGCGTAGTACTCGGCCACCTCCTCGCCCGGCACGCCGCCGGGGGACTGCATCCTGGTCATCGGGGCCATCACGATGCGGTTGGGGACCGTCAGATCACCCACGACGAACGGCTCGTCCAAGCTGGACATGCTTTCTCCCGAGTTCTCGGCACTCATGGTGTGAACATTCCGTGTGCGCCTTCTCCGCCGCTCCGGCGAATCGCCGCCGGGCCGTGCGGAAAATGGTGTGGTCGGCCGCACATAGGTAACACACGATTATCGGCCCTGTTGATCGCGGCGTCCAGCGGGTGCTCTTGTCCGTGCTGCATTGCCTCAGGCGATCCACGGCATCGACACAATCATGTTGACCGTGTCCGGGAGATCACGGATAGTGGTGCAGGTGGTTCCGCGTCGCCTTCTGGGTCGCAACTGGAGAATTGATTCCCTTGCCGACCAGTGCCGCGGAAAGGAATTTCCCAGGAACGAAAGGTGGCGGAACCCAGGGTGAGCGAGAGTCGCCTTACCGCGCAGATTTCCCACGACTTGGACGGCAAACGGGCCGTGGTCACCGGCGGCAGCCGGGGCATCGGCGCCGCGATCGTGCAGCACCTGCTCGACGCCGGCGCCACCGTCGTCACCTCCGCCCGCAACCCCACCGAACACACCCCGTCCGCGGCCAAGTTCATCCAGGCCGACCTCAGCTCGCCGGCCGGGGTGCGGGCGTTCGCCGACGCCGCGCTGGACTCCCTCGGCGGGGTGGACATCGTGGTCAACAACGCGGGCGGCTGCCGGGCCTTCCAGACCGCGCTGGAAATCGAGAAAGACTGGCAGTACACGGTCGACATCAATTTCCTGGCCGCCGTCCGGCTCAATGCCGCACTCGTGCCGGCCATGCGCGCGGCCGGCGGCGGGGTGATCGTGCACCTCTCCTCCATCGCGACCATTTCCTCCTACCCGATGATCCTGCACTACGCCGCCGCGAAATCCGCGCTGGAGGTGTACAGCAGGGGCCTCGCGGTCGAGTTGGCGCCGGACGGAATCCGGGTCGTCGCGATCTCCCCGGGAAACGTGATGACTCCCGGGGCGGATGAGGCGCGCGAGAAGATCGTCGACTATCTCGGCATGGAATCGGAGGGGGACTGGGCCGACGAGGTCCCGCTCGGGCGGATCGGCCAGACCGAGGACATCGCCGAGGCGGTCGGCTTCCTGGTCTCCCGGCGCGCCTCGTGGATCACCGGCAGCAACCTCGTCATCGACGGCGGCAAGAGCGCGTCCCTGTGACCGCCCGCCAGGACTGGAAGGACTGACACGATGACCGCGACAGAAGAAGGGCCGCGGGCCTATCCGTTCGGTCCGGCCGAGCAGCTCGACGTGGACCCGAAGCTGGCCGAGGCCTGCGGCGAGCAGCCGGTGCTGCGGGTGAGCCTGCCCTACGGCGGCGACGCCTGGCTGGTCACCCGCCACGCCGACGTCAGGACGGTGCTGGCCGACCCCCGGTTCAGCCGGGCCGCCGCCGCGGGCGAGGACGTGCCCCGCATCGTCTCGGCCGGCCTGCCCCGCACCTCGATGCTGAGCATGGACCCGCCGGAGCACAGCCGGCTGCGGCGCAGGGTCGCCAACCCCTTCACCGTGCGCCGGGTCGAGGCGATGCGCCCGCGCGCCCAGCAGATCGTCGACGGCCTGCTCGACACCATGATCGCCACGGGCTCGCCCGCCGACCTGACCCAGATGCTCACCTGGCCGCTGCCGATCACGATGATCTGCGAACTGCTCGGCGTGCCCGTCGAGGACCGCGACCGGTTCAACGCCTGGGTGGACGGCCTGCTGATGCTCTCCGACCCGGCCCGCTCCGCACGGGACCGCGGGCACCTCAACGAGTACCTCGCCGGCCTGGTCGCCGAGCGCCGCGTCGAGCCCACCAGCGACCTGCTCGGCGAACTGGTCGCCGTGGAGGACGAGGAGAACCGGCTCACCGAGGAGGAGTTGGTCAGCCTCGGGGTCAGCCTGCTGTCCGCCGGCCAGGAGGCCACCGCCAACCAGATCGGCAACTTCGTCTACACGCTGCTGACCAGGCCCGAGCTGTGGCACGAGCTCGTCGCCGATCCCGGCCTGATCCCCGACGCGGTCGAGGAACTCTCCCGGATCATCCCGATCAGCGCCACCGCCGGCTTCACCCGGATCGCCACCGAGGACGTCGAACTGGGCGGGCAGACCGTCCGGGCCGGCGACGCGGTGGTCACCGAGTTCTCCCTGGCCAACCGGGACCCGGAGGTGTTCGACCGCCCCGAGGAGATCGACTTCCGCCGGAAGAACATCCCGCACGTCACCTTCGGACACGGCATCCACCACTGCCTCGGCGCGGCCCTGGCCAGGATGGAACTGCGCGTCGTGCTGGACACCCTGGTGCGCCGCCTGCCCGGCCTGCACCTCGCCGTGCCGGCCGACCAGGTGACCTGGCGGACGGAACGGCTCATCCGCGGAGCGGACGCGCTGCCGGTCGCCTGGTGAGACGCCGCCGGCCGGAGCGACCGCCTGACGTCAGGGAGTCGGCGGTCGCTCCGGCCGGGCCCCAGCTCGCACTTCGACATCACCCGGACACTACGGGAGGACTCAGCATGGCCGAACCACCGGAGGCGATCACCGCGGCCGTGCGTGATCCGGGCAAGGGACTCGCCGAGGTCATGGCGGCCATCATGGAGGGCTACGCCGACCGGCCCGCCCTCGGCGAACGCGCGCGGGAGCCCGTGACCGGGCGCTTGCTGCCCGGCTTCGAGACCGTCAGCTACCGCGAACTGTGGGCCCGGGTACGCGCCGTCGCCACCGAGTGGCACCACCACCCGGACCACCCGCTGAGCGCCGGCGACCGGCTCTGCATCCTGGGCTTCACCAGCACCGACTACGCCACGCTCGATCTCGCCTGCCTCCACGCGGGCGTGGTGGTCGTGCCGTTGCAGTCCAGCGCGCCGCTGTCCCAGCTGGCGCCGATCGTCGCGGAGACCGAGCCGCGCGCCCTCGCGGCGAGCATCGAGCGGCTGGACACCGCCGTCGAAGCCGTCCTCGGGGCACCCTCGATCCGGCGCGTGATCGTGTTCGACTACCGCCCCGACATCGCCGAGCAGCGCGACGCCTTCGAATCCGCCCGGCGGCGCCTGGCCGGGGCCGGCCGCCCGGTGGCCGTCGACCCGCTGGCCGCCGTGGTCGAGGCCGGAGCCGGACTGCCGCCCGCGCCCCTGTTCGTCGCAGACCCGGGTGACGACCCGTTGGCGCTGCTCATCTACACCTCCGGCAGCACCGGCACCCCGAAGGGGGCCGTCTACCCCCAGCGGCTGGTCCGCACCGCGTGGAACGGCTTCAGCTACGGCGCGGAGGACGCACCCCCGGTCAGCGTCCACTACATGCCTCAGAGTCACCTCGCCGGCCACTGGGCGCTGATGGGCTCGCTCTCCCGGGGCGGCGTCGGCCACTTCACCGCCAGGAGCGACCTGTCCACCCTGCTCGACGACATCGCGCTGGTCCGCCCCACCGAGCTGACCATGGTCCCGCGCATCTGCGACCTGCTCTTCCAGCGGTACCGCAGCGAACTGGACCGGCGCTCCGGCGAACCCGGCGACGTCGACACGGCGGTCAAGACCGACCTGCGGGAGAACGTCCTGGGCGGGCGCGTCACCAAGGCCTTCTGCGGCACCGCCCCGCTCTCCGCCGAGGTGGCGGCCTTCGTCGAGTCCTGCCTGGGCTTCCACCTGTACACCGGCTACGGCTCCACCGAGGCCGGCGGGGTGCTGCTCGACTCGGTGGTGCAGCGCCCGCCGGTCATCGACTACAAGCTGGTCGACGTCCCGGAACTCGGCTACTTCCGGACCGACTCGCCGCACCCGCGCGGGGAACTGCTGCTCAAGACCGCCACCGCCATCCCCGGCTACTACAAGCGGCCCGAACTCACCGCCGAGATCTTCGACGCGGACGGCTACTACCGGACCGGCGACATCATGGCCGAGATCGGGCCGGACCGGCTCGTCTACGTCGACCGCACCAAGGACGTCCTGAAGCTCTCCCAGGGCGAGTTCGTGGCCGTCTCCCGCCTGGAGACCGCCTTCGTCGCCAGCCCGCTGATCCGGCAGATCTTCGTGTACGGCAACAGCGAGCGCGCCTACCCGCTCGCCGTGGTCGTCCCCGCCCCGGACGCGCTGGCCAGGGCCGACGGGGACGCCGAGTCGCTCAAACCGCTGCTCATCGAGTCGCTCCAGCGGATCGCCAAGGAGGCCGAGCTCAACTCCTACGAGATCCCGCGCGACGTCCTGATCGAGACCGAACCCTTCAGCGCCGCGAACGGCCTGCTCGCCGACAGCCACAAACCGCTGCGCCCCCGGCTCCGGGAGCGCTACGGCGAGGCCCTGGAACGGCTCTACGCCGAACTCGCCGACGGGCAGGAGCGCCGGCTGCGCGACCTGCGCCGGGCCGGGCCGGACCGGCCGGTGCTGGAGACGGTCGGCCGGGCCGCCCAGGCGCTGCTGGGCTGCGCGGGCGCCGAGCTGAGCGCCGACGCGCACTTCACCGACCTGGGCGGGGACTCGCTGTCCGCGCTGTCCTTCGCCGCCCTCATGACGGAGATCTTCCGGGTCGAGGTCCCGGTCGGGGTGGTGATCAGCCCGGCCAACGACCTTGCGCGGGTGGCGGGTTACATCGAGGAGCGGCGCCGCACCGGCGCCGCGCGGCCCACCGTCGCCTCCGTCCACGGCGAGCACGCCGTCGAGGCCCGCGCCGGCGACCTCACCCTGGACAGGTTCCTCGACGCGGCGACGCTCGCCGCCGCCCCGACGCTGCCCCGCCCCGACGGCGCCGTCCGCACCGTGCTGCTCACCGGGGCCACCGGCTTCCTCGGCCGCTTCCTGTGCCTGGAGTGGCTGGAACGGCTGGCGCCCGCGGGCGGCAGGCTGGTCTGCGTGGTCCGTGGCGCCGACGCGGCCGTCGCGGCGAAGCGGCTGGAGGCCGCCTTCGACAGCGGTGACGCCGAACTGCTCCGGCGGTACCGGGAGTTGGCCGACGGAACGTTGGAGGTGCTGGCGGGCGACATCGGCGAGCAGCGGCTGGGCCTGGCCGAGGACACCTGGCAGCGGCTGGCCGACACCGTGGACCTGATCGTCCACCCGGCCGCCCTGGTCAACCACGTGCTGCCCTACGACCAGCTGTTCGGGCCCAACGTCGTCGGCACGGCCGAACTGATCCGGCTGGCGCTCACCACCCGGCTCAAGCCCGTCACCTACGTGTCCACCGTCGCCGTGGTGGCCGGCGCCGCGGCCCTCGACGAGGACGGGGACATCCGCGTCACCAGCCCGGTGCGCCACCTCGCCCGGGGCACCGGCAACGGAGGCGCGCATGGATCCGAGCACGAGGACGGGCACGACGACGCGCACGGGTACGGCGACTACGCGCACGGGTACGCGACCAGCAAATGGGCCGGCGAGGTGCTGCTCCGCGAGGCCCACGACCTGTGCGGACTGCCGGTCGTCACCCTGCGCTCGGACATGATCCTCGCGCACGGCAGGTACCGGGGGCAGCTGAACGTGCCCGACGTGTTCACCCGCCTGCTGCTCAGCCTGCTCGCCACCGGCATCGCTCCGGGCTCCTTCTACCGGGGCGGCGGGCGCGCCCACTACGACGGCCTGCCGGTCGACTTCACCGCCGAGGCCGTCACCGCGCTGGGCGCGCGGGCTACCGAGGGCTACCGGACCTTCAACGCGCTGAACCCGCACGACGACGGCGTCTGCCTGGACACCTTCGTCGACTGGCTCATCGAGGCCGGCCACCCGATCCGGCGGATCGACGACTACGACGACTGGCTCGCCCGGATCACCACCGCGCTGCGTGCCCTCCCGGAGAAGCAGCGCCAGCACTCGCTGCTGCCCCTGCTGCGCGCCTTCGCGCGGCCCGGGGAAGGCGTCCCCGGGTCGGCGATCCCCGCCGCCGGGTTCCGGTCCGCCGTGCGGGCCGCCAAGGTCGGCGCCGACCAGGACATCCCGCACCTGTCGGCGGCCCTCGTCCGCAAGTACGTCACCGACCTGCGCCACCTCGGCCTGCTTCCCCACTGACCGCAGCACCGCACCACCATCCCCGCATTCGACCCGACGGACACAGGAGTTCGGCATGGCACAGAGCATCGGCGAGACGGTCATCTCGGGTCTGCGGCTGCTGGAGGCGAACGACTTCGCCGGCTTCCGGGCGCTGTGCACCGAGAAGGCCACCGTGTGGCAGAACGACGGCAAGGACGAGCAGGCGATCGACGAGCGGCTCGTGCACTTCAAGGCCTTCGCCGCCGGTGTCGAGTCGCTGCGGTTCGAGGTCCTCCGCCAGTTCGAGAAGCCGGACGAGGTGCTCCAGCAGCACGTCATCCACCTGCTGTCGGCCGAGGGGGTCGTCCAGGAGGTCCCGACCGTCGTCTACTTCCGGTTCGAGGGCGGCCTGATCGACCGGATCGAGGAGTGCCTCTACACCGTGCCGAAGGCCGGCACGGCCTGACCGCCCGCCTTCCTGAACCCGAACCGTCAGGCGGGCGCTGCGGCGCGGGAGTCCCGGAGGCTGCGGCGGGCGGCGGCGGTGACGAGCAGGACCCAGAGCAGGCTGAGGCCGCCCAGGGCGTAGACGCCGCCGTGCAGGAAGGCGAGGTCCAGGTCGGTGCCGGCCGGCGGGGCCCAGCCGTCGGGGTCGACGAGGACGGTGGTGGTGGTGCCGGCGGAGGACGACCCGGAGCAGCCCGAGCCCTGGAACTCCGGGTGCGGCAGCGGCTTCCCGTCCGCGCGGCGGATCGCGCAGGACCAGCTGGTCCGGCCGCTGCGGTCCTTCGAGCTGTGGGCCTCGGTGACGACGACCTCGGTCCGCTCCCCGCGGTGCGCGAGCACCTCCGCCCGGATGGTGGTGGGTGGCAGGGCCAGCAGCAGGACCCCCAGCAGGACGCCGGGCCAGAGCACCCAGCCGGCGGCCCGGACCACCATCAGCCCGCCCAGCGAGGTGATGAGCACCAGCACGGCGAGGATCGTGAACAGGGCGGAGTAGTCCGGGTCCACGGCGAGCGCCATCAGGCCGACGAGCAGCAGCGGGGCGAGCACCGCGACCAGGCCCGCCGCCCGGCGGATGGTGCGGGGCGCGAGCGGGTTGTCCTTCCGGGGTCTCCGCTTGGCGGTCTTCGGCCGCTGGGCGGCGGCCGCCGCGCTCAGTGGTCTCTTCTGCTTCTTCCTGCCCTGTGCCATGTGGCCCCCGTTCGGTGCTGCGTCGGACTGCTCGCGACAGTCTGACCTGCGGTGCGGAGGTGCGGAAGACCGGGGCCGCAAGCCGTCACGGCCGGCCGGCCCGGGCCGGTCAGACCCGCCCGAGTCCGGCCTGCTCCAGGTCGAGGTCGCGCTGGAGGCGGCGCAGGGTGGTGTCGCTGATGAGGTGTTCCGCGTAGAGGCGGTGCAGCCGGGCGTTCTGCACGGTGATGACCTCGTGCCGGAGTTGACGATAGGCGGCGTCGGCGGTGGTGCCGTCGGGGGTCTCGGGGGTGCGGTCGAGGCGGGCGGCGAGGCCGCGCCGGACCCGGTCGATCGCGGTGTCGGGCATGACCTCCAGGGCCGCGAGGTGGTCGACGTGGTCGAGGGCGGCGCGGTTGAGGGCGTCGCGGGCGTCGTCCTCCTCGCGGGCGGTGTGCTCGGGCTCCAGGGCGAGCCCGGAACGGTGGACCACGGCGGCGAGGGTCAGGCCCTGCACGACCAGGGTGAGGACGACCACCGCCGTGGTCAGCACCAGGACGAGCGGGCGCCCGGGTATCCGGTCGCCGTCCGCGGTGAGCAGCGGGATGGACAGGGCCGCCGCCAGCGGCATGACGCCCCGGGTGCCGGCCCAGGTGACGACCCCGGCGACCCGCCAGGACAGCCGGCCGCGGGCGGGCTTGACCCCGCGGGTCAGCGGCAGCGTCCACAGCACCCGGACGGCGATCAGCACGGCCGCCAGCGCGAGCGCCTGGAGCGGCCACCAGCCGGTGCCGGCCGGCAGGTCCCGGACCAGGGCGGGCAGTTGCAGGCCGACGATGCTGAACACGACGCTCTCCAGCAGGAACACCACCACCGCGGAGACGGCGTGCAGCTGGAGCCGGATGCGGGCGTCGGTGAGGCGGTGGCCGGAGCGGCCGAGCAGGACGCCGGCGACCACGACCGAGGTCACCCCGGAGGTGTGCGCGGACTCCGCGAGCACGTACGCCGCGTACGGGGTGACCAGGGCTATCACGGTCTCCAGGACGGGGTCGGCGGTGCGGCGCCGGATCAGCCACACCAGGCCGGCCACGGCGGCGCCGACCAGGCTGCCGCCCCCGCCGAGCAGCAGGAGCTCGCCGCCCGCCGCAGGCAGGTCCACCGTGCCGCCCACGGCCACGGCGACGCCGACGGCGACCTTGAACAGCACCAGCGAGGTGGCGTCGTTGAACAGGCTCTCGGCCTGCACCAGCACCTGGACGCGCCCCGGCAGCGCCAGCCGGCGGCCGAGCGCGGTGACGGCCACCGGGTCGGTGCTGGACAGGACGGCCCCCAGCACGAACGCCATCGCGGGCGGGAGCCCGGCGACGGCGACGGCGACGAAGCCCACGGCGGCGGCGGAGGCGAAGACCAGGCCGAAGGAGAGGATCGTCACCGGGCGCCACACCGTGCGCAGATCGCGCAACGACAGTTCCTCGGCGGAGGAGTAGAGCAGGGGTGGGAGCACCACCAGGGCGATGGCCTGCGGCGGTACGTGCAGCGCGGGCACACCCGGGACCATCGCGACCGCGAGGCCGACCAGGACCAGCAGGGAGGGCGCGGGCACCCGCAACCGCCGGGCGAAGGTGGCCACGCTCGTGGCCAGAACCACCAGAACCAGAACGATCCCCACGGCGTGCATCTGCGGAAACGACCCATCACGACGATCGGGGTCGCCGCCGCCCGAGCGCTGCGGTCGTCCCCCGAGCCGACCAGACTTCCCGGCACACCGTCAATCATCTTATCGGGTCGTTTGCGCGGGACGGCAGGGTGCCCGGCAGGTCGTGCCCCTCAGCGGCGCCCGAGCAGCCTCGCCAGGAAGCCGCCGCTCTTGCGCTTCGTCCGGTCGCAGGCGCAGCGGCCGGACTCGGGCACCCCGGCGAGTACCTGGTCGACGTGCATGCCGCACCCCGCGTAGCTTGCCTTGCCGCACGTCCGGCAGGTGGTTCGTCGACACATCGCGCTGCTCCTCACGTCGCACCCCCGGATGGGGTGGCCAGTCCTTTCAGGATACCCCACCCGGTATTTTTGGACGCGTGCCCCGGGCTGGCGCCCCGGACCTGCCGTGGCCGGCCGGGCCCCCCCCCCCCGGGCCCGGGGGGGGGCCGGGGGGGGGGGGCGGGGGGGCGGGCGGGGGCGGGGGGGGCGGGGGGGGGGGGGGGGGGGGGGGCGGCGTGGGTGGC
>NZ_JBIUSS010000024.1:36595-180939 GCF_044741445.1 Kitasatospora sp. NPDC088160
GCGGCACCCCCCGCCCCACCCCCGGTGGGGGGGCCCAGTCCTTCCCGCATCCCCCCCCCGGTATTTTGGGCCGCGGGCCCCGGGCGGGCGCCCCGGACCTGCCGGGCCCGGCCGGACAGCCCCGGCCGGGCACGGCAGGCATTCCTGGTGGTGCGCCGTACGGTCAGACGGCCTGCAGATAGAACAGGTCCGGTCGGCTGTCCTGGACGATCTGGTAGCCCAGGCCGTCGCTGTGGTTCTGGGCGGCGACCCATTTGCCGGAGTTCAGGTTCTGGAGGGCGAAGCGGTTGCCGCCCGGAACCTTCGCCATCCAGAACGCCTGGTTCTCGGGGACGATGTCGCCGCAGCCGACCGTGATGATCCAGTTGCCGTCGTCCTTTCCCCAGCGGTCGACGACCATGCACCAGCCGCGCCAGCTGTCGCGGAAGTACACCAGCTCGCGGCCGTCGGAGGCGTGCTTGCGGCAGACCTGCCACTTCTGGTTCGACTCGTCACCCCAGAAGTACTGGATGACCGAGCCGTGGTTCCCGGGGGAGAGCGCGACGGTCAGCGGCCGGTCGGCCCCGGCGGTGTTGATGCGGTAGAGGCCGGGGTCGCAGGGGTAGTCGCTCTCCGGGTCCGCAGCGAGTGCGGTGGCCGACGCGGGGGCGGCCAGGGCGGCGGGGGAGGCGGTGAACAGCAGGGCGCCGACGGCGGCCGCCGTGCCGAGGACGTTCAGCGGGCGGCGGGCGCGGTAGCGCGGACGGTGCGGGTGGGGCATCGTGGACTCGCTTTCGCAGCAGGTGGGTCGGGCCGTTTCCGTGATCCTGGGCATCAGCAGACGAGTCGCGCCCGGGCGGCCGCGCGCAGGGTGCCGGCCGGCTCCGGGTAGGCACAGGAGACGGTCCCCTGCTCCGGGACGTCGAAGGTGGTGAAGGTGCCGGGGCCGTTCGGGCTGGTGTTGATCCAGTAGCCCGTGTTCCCGCTGCGGGCGCAGATGTAGCGGACCCACTCGCCGGTGACCTTCCGGGTGCCGCGGTAGAGGCCGTAGTAGCCGGGGCTGTTGAAGTTCACGGTGTCGGTGACGGTGGTGGTGCGGGTGGTCGCCTTGGTGCTGGCCACGGAGAATCCGACCTTGACGCTCACCTTGGCGAAGATCGCCTTGAATTCGGCGCTCACCTCGGTGCTGGTGTTGATCGTGGTGCTCACCGAGTCGACCTCGCTGAGGGTCTTGGTGTAACTGCCGGTGGTGCCGGGGGTGATGGCGACCGCGAGGAAGTCGGTGACGGTCGGTTCGACCCGGGCCGAGGCGATGTCCTCCCACAGGTAGTCGCGGGCGGGGTCGCAGGTGGCGGTCGGCGGTGTGGTGTCGGCGTGTGCGGGCGCGGCGCCGAGGCCGAGTCCGGTCACCGCGACCAGTGCGGCGACTCCTGAGGTGAAGGCGGTGCGCCTGGTGCGCGAGCTCATGAGGGTGCTCCTCCGCTGGACGATGAAGGCACTGCGATGCACGTCACGTCATGTGCATGACGTGAATCCCCCGTGGGGAAATCTTCACGTTCGCGGCGGGGCCCCGGCCATCCCAGATTCCTGGGGGCGTGCGGCGGGCGCGCGCCAGGGGCGCGGGGCCACGGGTCAGCAGCGCCCCCCGCCGAGCATGATCCGCGCGATCAGTTCCTGTCGGCTGCCCACCCCGGTCTTGGTGAACACCGACTTCAGGTGGTCCTGCACCGTGTACGGCGTCATCGCGAGCAGCCGGGCCACGTCCCGGGTGTCGCTGCCGCGCACCAGCAGCAGCGCCACCTCCTGTTCGCGGGCGGTCAGCCCGTACGCGGCCAGGTAGAGCGGCATCACCTCGGCCGGCGAGGCGGGCGTGGCCACCACCGTCACCTCGTCCGCCGCCGCGTCGCCGCGCAGCGCCGATCCGTGCAGCAGGTACCAGCGATCGTCCCGGGAGCGGACCCGTACCGGCGTCTGCGGCGCGGCCAGCCCGTGCGCCGCCCGGCGGGCGTGCTCGGCGGCCATCGCCACGGAGGTCGGGATGCTGAGCGAGGTGGGGGTGGGGTCGGCCAGCCGGTCGAGCAGGTCCTCGGCCGGGCCGGACATCGCCCGCAGCCGGTTGCGCCGGTCGAGCAGCAGGACCGCAGGCCCCGCGTCCTCCTGGTCCGGTGCGCCGGCCGGAACGTGGCACGCCCGCAGCGCGTTGCCCAGGTGGCGGGCGGCGGCGCCGGCGAGCTCGCGCTGGCGCCCCAGGTAGGGGCCGCGGTCCGGGGCCCGCATGAACGCCGCGCACCCCCACATCCCGCCCGTCGCGTCGAACACCGCCCGCAGTTCGTCCCCGAACCCGGCCGGTGCTATCTGCTCCCGGAACCGCACGCTCTCCTGCGGGCGCCCCTTGGTCGCCCGGCTCAGCGTCTCCGCCTGCGCCCCGCTGTGCCGGATCTTCGGGAAGGTCGCCAGGTCGTCCTCCCAGACCTCCAGCCTGACGGCGTGCTCGTACGCCGTCAGGCTGAGGTCCTCGCTCTGCACCGAGTTCACCAGCCCGGTCGCCGGATCCGCGGTGTGCCAGCACACCGCGTCGAACTCCAGGACCGGGCGCAGCAGTTCGTCCGCCCGCCGGAACACGTCCGGCGCCGTCAACCCCTCCCCGGCGAGCTCCCGCATCCCCTCGATCGCCGACCGCGCCGCCACCCCACGAGCCCCACGTAATCCCATGGCGGGAAGCTAACACGCTGTTCGTACCCCCACCCACGCGCCGATCGGCGGGGTCCGCCTCCTCCTCGCGGTGGGCCGACGGCCCCCGGCGTCATCCTGACGTCCCGTCATGCCGACCGGGGGCGGCGTGCGTCGGGGGCTCAGCCGGGCAGCGAGTCCATGAAGGAGCTGACCGAGAAGACGGCCTTGCCGGGGCCGGCCGGGCCGTAGCCGGGCGGGGAGGAGAGGCCGAACTCCTCGAGGGTGGCGCGGTAGGCCCGGAGCAGGCGGATGTGGTACTCCAGCGGGGCGCCCTGGGGGTTGGCCTTGCCGAGCGGAGTGGTGGGTTCGGGGCACCAGGTGGTGAAGCGGGGCACCACGCCGTGGGACATGAAGAAGCGCAGGCCCTCCCGGGTGGAGGCGATGGCCTCGTCGACGGTGGTGAAGCCGAAGGGCTGCGCCATCTCGACCCCGGCGACGAAGTTGGGGATCACGTTCTCCGGGCCGAACACCTCGGTGGAGTCGAGGATGCGCCGGTGCCACTCGTCGCGGCCGACGTAGCGCTCCTTGCCGGGGCAGTACAGCTCGAACAGGCGCTTGTCCCAGACCTCGAAGTTGGGGTGGTAGATCCGCACGCCGTAGTCGTGGAAGCGCTGGACGTCCTCGCGCGGCAGGGCCTGGGCGACGACCTTGCCGATCCAGCGCCCGGGGAAGCGCTCCTCGATGGCCTTGGCGTACTGGCCGTAGAAGTCGGCCTCGTCCCGGCCGCCGACCTGCGAGGTGATGGCGCCGCCGGTGAGGGTGTACGCCTGGGAGGCGCGGGCGGTGTCGTGGCGGTCGATGAGCTCCAGTGCCTCCAGCACCTCCTCGACCGGCTTGACCCCGGTGTAGGGGCGGCCGGCGGCCTTGTGCTGGCGCCAGTTGTGGTTGATGTCGCAGTACTGGCACTCCTCCTTGGCGCCGAAGTACTGGCAGACCCGGAAGACCGTCAGGTAGATCAGGTAGCCCCACTGGATGGTCGGGGCGACCTCCATCACCGACTTCCCGTTGGCCAGGGTGTGTCGGTAGTAGTCGGGCATCGGAGGCAGGCCCACGTCGGCGATCCGCGCGCCGTCGAGGTACAGGCCGAGCGTGCCGTCCTCCCCGGCGCCGACCCGGTACGGCGAGTCCGGGTTGACCCGCACCGACACCACGGTGCGGCGCAGCCCGTACGGGCCGCCGGTGAGCACGACCTCCTCCGGCGGGCGGTTGAGCGCGGCCGCGCCGAGTTCGGGCAGGGTGCGGTGGTCGAAGGAGAAGATGAAGTACGACTTCGGCTTGACCTCGCCGCTCCCGTCGGCGCCGGTGCTGCCGCTGAGGGCGGACTCGTCGAAGGCCATGCCGCCGCGCAGCAGGTCCTCCTTGATCACGGCCTCCCGGGGCACGTCGGGGAAACGCTCCATGAGGTCCTCGACCAGTGCGGTGCGGCTGCGGCCCTGGGTCTCCATGTGCTGGTACGTCCTTCCTGGCCCCGTTCCGTCACGGGGTCGTGGCCATTCTTCTCCCCCTTACGCCGGCGGGCGCGGCGGACCGATGCATGAGGAGGTGGCGTTTCAAACGCCATACGGGCCCACGTTCACCTGATCGGGTGTAGAAGATCGTTCGGAGCGTTTCCGAACCGGTCCCCGCGCCTACGGTTGTGAACCGAGCGAGACGGGGGGCGCGTTCGAAGACCGCCCGCGCCGTCGGCCAGGTGACGAAGCGTCATGTCTCGCGATCCTTCATCAGAGTCAGAGGAGGCTCCATGCCCCTGTGCACCAGAGCGGGGACACCCTTCGAGCGCACTGCCGCCGCGGCGGTGGGGTCGTGAGCTCCTCGGCGATGGAGCGGATCCTGCGCGGGCCGAGCGGCCTGGGCACCGCGGGCCTGAACCTGGCGCAGAGTCCCCCCGCCCCGAGCGCGCCCGCACCCAACACCTCCGTGCCCGGCGTCCCCACGTCCGACAGCCCCTCGCCGGGCGGTTCCAAGCCGGGTGGTTCCAAGCCGCAGCCCGGCGACGCCATCCCGGGCCTCTACCACCACCCGGTGGCCGAGCCCGACCCGGTGCGGGTGGAGGAGCTGAGCCTCAGGATCAAGGCCTGGGCGCTGGACGAGGTCGAGCTGTACCCGCCGGACTGGGAGAAGCAGTTCGACGGCTTCTCGACCGGCCGCTACATGGTGGCCTGCCACCCGGACGCGCCCGGCGTCGACCACCTGATGCTCGCCGCCCGCCTGATGGTCGCCGAGAACGCGGTCGACGACTACTACTGCGAGGAGCACGGCGGCTCGCCGGTCGGCCTCGGCGGGCGCCTGCTGCTGGCGCACACCGCGCTCGACCCGCTGCACACCACCCCGGAGTACCACCCGGAGTGGGAGGCCTCGCTGCACGAGGACGCGCCCCGCCGGGCGTACCGCTCCGCGATGGAGTACTTCACCCGGGCCTCCACGCCCTCCCAGGCGGACCGGTTCCGGCACGACATGGCCCGGCTGCACCTCGGGTACCTCGCCGAGGCGTCGTGGGCCGAGACCGAGCACGTCCCGCAGGTGTGGGAGTACCTGGCGATGCGCCAGTTCAACAACTTCCGCCCCTGCCCGACGATCACGGACACCGTCGGCGGCTACGAGCTGCCGGCCGAACTGCACGCGCTACCCGCCATGCAGCGCGTGATCGCTCTGGCCGGCAACGCGACCACCATCGTCAACGACCTGTACTCGTACACCAAGGAGCTGTCCATCCCCGGACTGCACCTGAACCTGCCCGTGGTGATCGCCGAACGCGAGGACTGCTCGCACCGGGACGGCTACCTCAAGGCGGTCGAGGTCCACAACGACCTGATGCACGCCTTCGAGGCCGAGGCGGCCGCGCTGGCCGCGGCCTGCCCCGTCCCGACCCTCGTACGGTTCCTGCGCGGTGTGTCCGCGTGGGTCGACGGCAACCACTTCTGGCACCAGACCAACTCCTTCCGCTACACCCTGCCCGACTTCTGGTAACCACCGTTTCCGGCAGCCGTCCCCCTTCCGTTGATCACCCGCTAGGAGCTGACGCATGTCCCTGACCGACGACATCACCACCCCCGCCGACAACGCCGCCATCCCCGGGCCGGCGACCCCCTACCAGGGCGACATCGCACGTTACTGGGACCACGAGGCACGGCCGGTCAACCTTCGCCTCGGCGACGTGGACGGCCTCTACCACCACCACTACGGCATCGGCGACGTCGACCAGGCCGCCATCGGCGACCCGGCCGACAGCGAGCGCGAGAAGAAGGTGATCACCGAGCTGCACCGCCTGGAGTCCGCGCAGGCCGAGCTGCTCCTCGACCACCTGGGCGCGGTTCCGGCCGACGCCACCCTGGTGGACGCCGGCTGCGGCCGCGGCGGCTCGATGGTGATGGCCCACCAGCGCTTCGGCTGCCGGGTCCAGGGCGTCACGCTCTCCGCCAAGCAGGCCGAGTTCGGCAACAACCGGGCCCACGAGCTGGGCATCGGCGACTTCGTCCGCTCGCAGGTCTGCAACATGCTCGACATGCCGTTCGAGACCGGCCAGGTGGCGGGCTCGTGGAACAACGAGTCCAGCATGTACGTCGACCTGCACGACCTGTTCGCCGAGCACTCCCGGATCCTCGCCGTCGGCGGCCGGTACGTGACCGTCACCGGCTGCTGGAACCCCGCCTACGGGCAGCCGTCCAAGTGGGTCTCGCAGATCAACGCGCACTTCGAGTGCAACATCCACTCCCGCCGGGAGTACCTGCGGGCCATGGTTGACAACCGGCTGGTGCCGCAGGCCGTCATCGACCTGACCCCCGCCACCCTGCCCTACTGGGAGCTGCGCGCCACCTCCTTGCTGGTCACCGGCATCGAGGAGGCGTTCATCAACTCCTACAAGGACGGCTCCTTCCAGTACGTCCTGATCGCGGCCGACCGGGTCTGACCGGGTCCGACAGGTCCGACGGTCCGAGTGTGACGGTGGCCTCCCCGCGGGTGCGGGGAGGCCACCGTCTTTTCGGCTACCGGCCGGTCACCGCCGGGTGAAGGTGAGGTGGGTGACGCCGCTCGGGCTGGTCACCGCCTCGGTGCGGAAGCGCTGTTCCAGGCCTTCGAGCCCGTCCCAGAGCCGCTCGCCGCGGCCGAGGACGATCGGCACCACCACCACGTGCAGGTGGTCGATCAGGTCCGCCTCCAGGAAGGCCCGGACGGTGCTCGGGCCGCCGCCGATCCGGACGTCCTTCCCGTCGGCCGCCGCCTTGGCTTGGCGCAGTGCCTCCTCGGGCGTGGCGTCGAGGAAGTGGAAGGTCGTCCCGCCCGCCATCTCCAGCGTGGGGCGCGGGTGGTGGGTGAGGACGAAGACCGGGGTGTGGAACACCGGGTCCGGCCCCCACCAGCCCTTCCACTCGTGGTCCTGCCACGGGCCGCGCTGCGGGCCGAACTTGTTGCGCCCCATGATCTCCGCACCGATGCCGTCGCTCCAGGTGCGGGCCATCGCGTCGTCGACGCCGGTGTCGCCGCCGGTGTCGCCCTCCCGGCCGTGCATCCGCCGGAAGGTCCGGGTCTGGAAGAACCAGCCGTGCAGCCGGTCGCCGGCGTGGCCGAACGGCGAGTCGAGGCTCTGCCCCTCGCCCGTTCCGTAGCCGTCGAGCGAGATCGAGAAGTTGTGGACGCGGACCAGGGACACGGGAGTTCCTCCGGTGCTCGGTGCTCAGGCGCGGACCGGGCCGCGCCTGCTGGACGGCCCACGCTAACCCGGGCGGGAGCGGTACAGCCGTCACGCTATTGTCGTGTCTTCTTCACCCGGAGCTCGCCCTGGTGGGCGATGCTTCGTCCGACCGTCCGGGAGGGGCGGCCGGAGGCACATCCGCACTTGGGGGGACAGTACCTGTGACCGTACGCCGCACCGCCGCCGCCATCCTGGCGGCCGGCCTGCTCGCCGCCGCCGCGGCCCTGATTCCGACGACCGCCGACGCGGCGCAGGACGCGGCCGCGAGCGGCCCGGCGGACCTGCCGTTCGGCTCGGCCACCACCGTCGGCCTGCACAACACCTACGACCCGGCCGCCTACCCGTACCTCGCCCAGGGGCTCGACACCGGCACCGGGATGATCGAGCTGGACATCTGGACGGACATCGTCACCAAGGAGTGGAAGGTCAGCCACTCCAACCCGCTCGGCAACTCCAACAACTGCACCGCCGCCAGCACCCCGGCGCAGCTCTACAGCGGCGGCGCCAACAAGAACCTGGAGAACTGCCTCGACGACGTCCGGGTCTGGCTCGGCGCCCACCCGGGCGCCGGCCCGCTGGTGGTCAAGCTGGAGCTCAAGGCGGGCTTCTCGGCCAACCTCGGCATGGGGCCGACGGAACTGGACGCGCTGATCGCCGCCCACCTGGGCCCGGCCGTGCTGCGCCCGGCCGACCTGCTCGCCAAGCCGGGCGGCGGCTCGTACGCCAGTGTCGACGAGGCGGTGCGGGCCGGCAACTGGCCGAGCCGCGCGGCGCTGGCCGGAAAGGTCCTGCTGTACGCGATCCCGGGGACGGTCGAGGAGAGCAACCCCTTCGACACCCTGCACACCGACGTCGAGTACGGCCGCCACCTGCGCGACCTCGCCGCCGCCGGCCGGATCGGCGACGCCCAGCTGTTCCCCGCCGTGCACGGCGCCAAGACCGGCGACCCGCGCGCCGCGTACACGGGCGCGGACGCCGGGATCCGGCCCTGGTTCGTGGTCTTCGACGGCGACGCCGCCAGCTACCTCAACGGCGTCGACACCGCGTGGTACGACCGCTCGCACTACCTGCTGGTCATGACGGACGCGCACAACGTGGCGCCCGCCATCAGCGCCACCGACCCGACGCCGGACCAGGCCCGCGCCCGCACCGAGCAGCTGGCCCGGGCGCACGCCAGCATCGTCTCCAGCGACTGGCGCAAGCTGCCGGCCGTCCAGTCCCTGGCCCTGCCCCGGGGCTGACGCCGAGACGCCGGACGCGCCACCGGGGCGGTGAACGCCCCGGTGGCGCAGGCGTGTCCGGCCTCGGCTCGGCTCGGCTTCGCGCAGGGCGGGCCCGGAGCGGCTGCTGTCCATGCCAAGTCCGCTGTGGGTACGTCGAGTTGACCCGAGATGAAGAGTTGGATCAGGGCTTTCGGCGGGCCGGGGCGGTCGCCATGCTGGTTGTCATGACCCGAACTCTACGCGCGTGGAAGTCCCGCGCCGCCGCCGTCACCGCCGTTGCCCTGATGACCCTCGCGCCCGTCGCGGTCGCCACCGAGGCACACGCCGCGGTGAGCGGCTCGGTGTGCCTGTCCGCCCTGCCGTCGCAGGCGCGCACCACGCTCAACCTGATCGCCTCCGGCGGGCCGTTCCCGTACAGCCAGGACGGCGTGGTGTTCCAGAACAAGGAGCGCGTGCTGCCGAGCCAGTCCTCCGGCTACTACCACGAGTACACCGTGGTGACGCCCGGCTCGCCGACCCGCGGCACCCGCCGGATCGTCACCGGCCAGCGCACCCGCGAGGACTACTACACCGGCGACCACTACGTGACCTTCCGCCTGATCAACTTCGGCTGCTGACCCGCTGTTCACGTTCTCGGGCTCCCGGGTCACCGCCGCAACCGGGGGCCCGGGAGTGCCGCGCCACCGCCGCGCCGCACCCCGGTGAGCGCCCTGCCCGAGGGCCGCGCGGCCGCGCGCGGTAGCGTCGCCGAACTGTCCGAGGAGCCCTGCGCGGGCTCCGTCTCCTGGGAGGTTTCCGTGCCGCAGATCCTGGTCGACCACTCCGCCGGCCTCGACCTCGACCAGGCGGGCTTCGCCGAGGAGGTCCACCGGCTGATCGCCGAGGTGATCGACACCACCGTGGCGGACTGCAAGACGCTGTTCCGCCCGGCCGGGCGCCATGTGGTCGGCGACGGGAGGGGCGGGCGCGCGGTGGTGCTGGTGGAGGTCAAGATCCTGGCCGGCCGCAGCACCGCGCAGCGTGCCGAGCTGACGGCCCGGGTGCTCGCCGCGCTGGAGGCCCGCCTCGACGTGCCCGCCGCGATCGGCGTGGAGGTCACCGAACTGGACCGCGAGACCTACCGCTTCGTCCGCCACCCCGGCCGGTAACACCACCCCGGCCGGTAGCGCCGGGCCGCCGGGGGCGGCGGACCTCGCCGCGTCCGATACCGCGCCACCTCGATCGGTGCCATGCTGAGGCCATGACAGATCGGACCGGAACCACCCCGCCGCGCGAGGAGCCGCAAGCCGGCCGGCGGCGACGGGAGTTGGCCGCCGCCACGGTGGGCTCGGTGGTCGAGTCCTTCGACTGGAACATCTACGCCGTCCTCGCCCCGTACTTCGCGGCGGACCTCTTCGGGCACGGCAAGGGCGGGGTCAGTGGCCTGCTCGGGGCGTACGCGACCTTCGCGGTCGGGTTCGTCGCCCGGCCGGTCGGCTCGTACCTGATCGGGCGGCTCAGCGACACCCGGGGGCGGCGCTTCGCCCTGACCCTCGGCATGTCCGTGATCGCCGCCGCCAGCCTCGGCATCGCCGTGCTGCCGGACCAGCGGACGATCGGCGCCTGGGCGGCGGTCCTGGCCGTCGCCGCGCGGGTGGTGCAGGGGCTGGCCTTCGGCGGGGAGGCGCCCAGCGTCGCCGCGTACGTGACCGAGACGGCCCCGCCCCGGCACCGCTTCGCGTTCAGCTCGGTCTCCTACGGCGGGATCATCGTCGGCTCGCTGCTCTCCTACGGGGTGCTCGCGCTGCTGCTGCACACCCTCGGCAAGTCCGGTGTGACCGATGGCGGTTGGCGCTGGGCCTTCGTGGTCGCGGCGCTGCTCGGGCTGGCCGCCGTCTGGGTGCGCCGGGCGGCCCCGGAGAGCGCGGAGTTCCGCCGAGCCCGGGCGGAGTCGACGGGCGCCCGCCCGCCGTTCCTGCGGGTGCTGCGCGAGCACCGCTGGGCCGTGCTCACCGTCTTCCTCAACACCCTGGGCGGGACGGTCGGTTACTACTTCGCCCTGGTCTACCTGCCGCAGTACGCCGCCGCCTACGGGGTGGTCGACCGGGAGGAGGCGACCTCCTTCATGACCGTGGTGCTCGCGGTGGTGCTGGCCACCATGCTGCTCAGCGGCGCCGCCGCCGACCGCTTCGGCCTGCTGCCGGTGGCTCGGGCCGGGTTCGCGCTGCCGGTGCTGCTGGTCCCGGTGCTGCTGATCGGGCTGCGGCAGGGCTGGCTGCCGTTCCAGGTCGTCGCCGTGCTGCTGGGGATGCTGGTGGCGACGGTGCTCGGGACGCTCAACGTCTTTACCGGCCTGCTGTTCCCGACGGAGGTCCGCGCCCTCGGCCTGGGCGTGGTCAACGCGGCCACCATCGCCGTGTTCGGCGGCTCCTTCCCGCTGCTCGCCGAGTGGCTGCACGACCACCACCGCCTCGGCCTGATCCCCGGCTACGTCACCCTCTGCACGCTGGGCCCGGCGCTCGGCCTCGTCACCGCCCTGCGGGTGCCGTCCTTCGCCGCCGCCGTGGGGGCTCCGGCCATCAAGGCGCGCGGCGGTCGGGTGCCGTCCCGAAGTGGCTGACGTTCGATCATGTCCTGTGGTTGAGTGGGACGGGAACGAACGTGCGGAAGGGCAAGACATGGAGAACAGCGGTCCGGACGGCTGGCTGACCGGGGTCCGGTTCGAGGAGGCGCCGCAGGTGGACCTGCGCACCGACCGCGCGCACCCGGCCCGGGTCTACGACTACCTGCTCGGCGGCAAGACCAACTTCCCGGTGGACCGCGAGGTCGGCGACCGCATCCTCGGGGAGTGGCCCGGCTCGCGCACCGCCACCGTCGCGGCCCGCGCGGTGATGCACCGGATGGTCCGTCGGCTGGTCGAGGTGCACGGCGTCCGCCAGTTCCTGGACGTCGGCACCGGCATCCCCACCACGCCCAACCTGCACGAGGTTGTCCAGGCCGTCGACCCGTCCTGCCGGGTGGTGTACGTCGACAACGACCCGATCGTGCTCGCCCACTCGCGCGCGCTGCTCACCAGCACCCCCGAGGGCCGCACCGCCTACGTCGAGGGCGACCTGCGCGAGCCGGGGAGGTTCCTGGCCGATCCCGCGGTGGCCGCCACCCTGGACCTCGACCGGCCGATCGCGCTGACGCTGATCAACATCGTGCACTTCCTCTCCGACGAGGCCGCGCACCCGCCGGTCCGCAAGCTGGTCGACGCCCTGCCCTCCGGCAGCTTCCTCGCGCTGACCGCCGGCACCGCCGACTCGATTCCCGACCTGGTCGCGATCGGCTCCCGCCGCTACTCGGAGGCCGGCATCGAGAACCACCTGCGCCCCCGCGCGGGCGTCGAGCGCTTCTTCACCGGGCTGGAACTGGACGACCCGGGCGTGGTGCTGATCAACCGCTGGCACCCGGAGCTGGGCGAGGGCCCGGTGCTCGGCGACCACGAGGTGGCGGCCTACGCGGGGCTGGGCCGCAGGCCGTAACGGTTTCTCCGCTCTACGGCGCCAGGGCGAGTTCCGCCGCGCCCGCGTCCCGGCTGAGCACCACCGAGCGGATGTGCTCCAGGGCGCGGGCGTAGTCGGCGCGGCCGGGGTCGCGGCGGACGGCCTCGCGCAGGTCGAGCACCCGGTAGGGCGGCCCGAGGTCGGTGATCTGCGGGACGAACTCGGCCCGGCCCACCGTCCAGCGCAGCCTCGGCCCGGCGGGCGGGGTGACGGTGAAGCGGGTGAGGGAGCTCCAGTTGCCGCGCGGGTCCTCGGCGCCGTCGTAGGTGACCATGTGCCCGGCGAGCTGGTCGCCGAGGCCGTAGACCGTCCAGGTGTCGCCGATCTTCTCGTAGGCCTGCGGGATGTGGGCGCGGGTGCCGAGGATCAGGTCGATGTCGGGCTGTCCGGGAGCCGGTTCGACGGCCGGCTCGCGGGCGAGGGTGAGCCGCTGCTCGTCGCCCGCAGGTCACCCGGGAGGCGCGTCACCCCCTGTACGCGGACACCCCGGGTGTGGTGACATAGCCATGTCAATTTCGGGGCCGCGCTCGAAGTGCCAAGGCGCTCGGAACGTCACCGCGCTCGAAGTGCCAAGGCGCTCGGAACGTCACCGCGCTCGGAACGTCACCGCGCTCGGAGCGCCAACGCGCCGGCCCCGGCTCCGTGGACGATCGAAGGGGAAGCCCATGCTGCTCCGTGTACTGGCCACGACCGGAATCGCCGCAACCCTGTTCGCCTCGCCGACCCTCGGTTCCGGCGTGCTCCCGACGCCGCCGGATCGGATCGTCATCGACGTCGCGACCGTCAACGGCTCCGGCTGCCCGGCGGGGACGGCCGCCGTGGCCGTCTCCCCGGACAACACCGCCTTCACCGTGACCTACAGCAGCTACCTCGCCCAGGTGGGGGTCGGCTCGAAGCCGACCGACTTCCGGAAGAACTGTCAGCTCAACCTGCGGGTGCACGTCCCCCAGGGCTTCACCTACGCGATCGCCTCCGCCGACTACCGCGGCTTCGCCCACCTGGAGAAGGGTGCGACCGGCACCCAGCAGGCCGGCTACTACTTCCAGGGCGACCCCGCGACCGTCCAGCTGAGCCACCACTTCAGCGGCCCCAAGGACGACAACTGGCAGGCGACCGACACCGTCGACGTCGCCGCCCTGGTCTTCGCCCCCTGCGGCGAGGAGCGCAACTTCAACATCAACACCGAACTGCGGGTCGGCGCCGGCAGCTCGGACCCGAACAGCACCACCAGCTTCATGACCATGGACTCGACGGACGGCAGCATCAACACCGTCTACCACCTCGCCTGGAAGCAGTGCCCCTGATCTCCGGCGCTTGACCCCCGGGCCCTGTGCCCGACTCCCTGTGCCCGACTCCCTGCGCCCGGCCCCGGCGGAGCCCCCGACCCCTGCCGGGGCCGACGCATGCCCTCCGTCGTACCGGTGGTGACCGTCCGTCATATCGATCGTTTCCGCATGCACATGTCTGTACAGTGCTCCGGGTCGACACCCCCACTCGGCAGGCGGAGCTCCATGACGATCGCACGCAGGTCCATCCTCAAGGGCACATCCGCGGCCGGCGCCGCGCTGGTCGCGGGCGGTGCGGCCGCCCAGCCGGCCGCGGCGGCGGACCCGGAGGCAAGCCCGGACGCGGGCCGGGAGGCGGGGCCCGCCGCGAGCCCGCTGCTGCGGTCCACCCCGCACCGGACCGGGGCGCCCAGCGTGAGCGGGCTGCACCTGCAGTTCGGCACGGACCCGTCCGCCGACATGACGGTCTCCTGGATCACCCCGCAGTCCGTGCGCCGCCCGCAGGTCCGGCTCGGCTCACCGGACGGCGGCCTCGGCCGTGTCGTCGAGGCGCAGACCCGCACCTACCGGGACGCCCTCGGCAAGGAGGAGGTGTACGTCCACCACGCCCGCCTCACCGGCCTGCGCCCCGCCACCACCTACCTCTACACCGCCGGCCACGACGGCGCGAGCCCCGAGCCGGGCTCCTTCACCACCGCCCCGCGCGGCCGCGCGCCCTTCACCTTCACCAGCTTCGGGGACCAGGCCACCCCCAACCTCCGCCGCCAGGTGGTCTTCCCCGACGGCATGCCGTCACCGCTCGGCAAGTACCCGGTGTTCACCAGCAGCCAGGTCGGCACCCCGCACTCCGCCGACATCGTCGCCGCCGTCGAACGCGTCGGCCCGCTGTTCAACCTGGTCAACGGCGACCTCTGCTACGCCTCCTACAGCGGCCGGCACGGCCAGAGCCGCACGCTGACCTGGGCCGACTGGTTCATCAACAACAGCCGCTCGGCCCGGCTGCGCCCCTGGATGCCCTGCGCCGGCAACGGCGAGAACGAGGCCGGCAACGGCCCGATCGGCGCCCTCGGCTACCAGACCTACTTCGAACTGCCCGACTCCGCGGCCGCCGACGACGCGGAGACCCGGGGCATGTGGTACGCCTTCACGGTCGGCTCGGTGCGCTTCATCAGCCTGGCCAACGACGACGTGGCCATCCAGGACAGCGGCGACCACTATCTGCGCGGCTACTCCGGCGGGGCCCAGCAGCGCTGGCTGGAGCGCGAGTTGCGGTCGGCGCGGAGCAGCCGGGCGATCGACTGGATCGTGGTCTGCATGCACCACCCGATGATCTCCAGCTCGCAGCACGGCGCCGGCAGCGACCTCGGTATCCGCGAGGCCTGGGGCCCGCTGTTCGACGCCTACGGGGTCGACCTGGTGGTCAGCGGCCACGAGCACTACTACGAGCGCTCCCACCCCGTCCGCGGGACCCTCCCCAACGACACCCGCACCCCGGTGCCGTCCGACACCGACCTCCACACGGTCGACACCGGCCGCGGCACCGTCCACATGGTCATCGGCGCTGGCGGCAACGCCGCCACCACCCAGGACGACCTGTTCGGGGAGCCCAAGGGCCGGGTGGTCGTCGCCCTGGAGGACGCGCCGCGCCCGCCGGCCCCGTACCGGCAGTCCGTGTGGCTGACCGAGGACGCCCCGTGGGCCGCCGTCCAGGACCGGCAGCACACCCACGGCTTCGCGGCCTTCGACGTCGACCCCGGCGACCGGCGCGGCGGTCTGACCAGGATGCGGGTGACGTACTACACCTTCGACGGCCCGCACGGGGACCTCACCCCGGTCGACACCTTCACCCTGCAGCGGCCCCGCAGCGACCGTCGTTAGGGACGGGCCGTCAGCGCCGGAACAGGCCGGTCAACGCCCGCCACCAGCCGCGCCGCTGCGCCGGGATCCGTACGGCGGCCGGTGCCTCCGCCTCCTCCACCGCCGGCGACTCCGCCGGCGCGGGTTCGGGTGCGGCGACGGCCGCCGGCTCCGGGGCGTCGACCGGCTTGGAGTCGGGGTGCGGCTCGATCTCGCGCGGGGTGAACTCCACCGGCAGCTCCACCAGGTGCCGGGAGATCCAGGCGGAGGTCCAGGTCAGCTCCTCCTCCGGCACGGCGAGCCGAAGGTCCGGCAGGAGGGTCAGCAGGATGTCGATCCCGGCCTCGGCGACGGAGCGCCCGATGTCCTGGCCGGGGCACTCGTGCGGGCCGGCGCCGAAGGAGAGGTGGGAGCGGTTGCCGTACAGCGGGGTGGCCAGGTCGGGCCGGACGACCGGGTCGACGTTGCCGGCCGCGAGTCCGAGCAGCAGCAGGTCACCGGCCCTGATCTGCTGCCCGCCCAGCTCGGTGTCGACGGTCGCCCAGCGGCCGGCCACCAGCGACATCGGCGGGGAGTCCCACAGCACCTGGTCCAGCGCCTCGCCCAGGGTCATCTGACCGCCGGACAGGTGGGCGCGGAACCGGGGGTCGGTGAGCACCATCTTCAGGGTGTCCGCGATCAGGTTGACGGTGGTCTCGTTCGCGGCGAGCAGCACCACCCGCAGGTGCTCCATCACCTCGTCGTCGGTCAGCCCGGCCGGGTGCTCCATCAGCCAGGTGACCAGGTCACCGCCCGGGTCCTCGCGCTTGGCGGCCATCGTCCGGCGCAGGCTCGCCACCACGTACTCGTTGCTGGCGATGGCCGTCTCGGTGCCCTTCATGAGGTCCCGGGCGGCGTTCACCAGCTGTGGTCCGTACTCGTCGGGCATGCCGAGCAGCTGGGTCATGACGAGCATCGGCAGGTGCTCGGCGAACTGGGTGACGAGCTCGGCCCGGCCGGTCTGCCCGACCACCTGGACCAGCTCGGTGGTGAACCGCCGGACGTGGCGGCGCACGCCGCGCCGGTCGAAGCGGTTCAGGCCGTCCAGCACGGCGCCCCGCAGCCGCCGGTGCTCCTCGCCGTCCGCGAACACGCACAGCGGCTGCCAGGCGATCACCGGCATCAGCGGCGAGTCCATCGGGACGTCGCCGTCGCGGAACGCCGACCAGAGGCGGGAGTCGCGGGAGAACAGGGACGGCGAGCGCATCGCGGTGATGTTCGCGCCGTGGCCGAGGATCAGCCAGGCCGGGAGGTCCCCGTGCAGCAGGACCGGGGCCACCTCGCCGTGTTCGGCGCGCAGCTTCTCGTACAGGCCCGCCGGGTCGGCCTCGGCCTCCGGCCCGTACAGGCGCCGGACGCCGCCGGGGCCGAACGGTTCGAGGGCGCGCCCGTGGGCCGGGCAGCCGGGCGGCGGGGTGGGGGCGGCGTCATCGGGGAACGGGGTGCTCACGGGCTCTCCGGGGTCGGGTGGGGTCGGTGGGGCGGACGGGGGGTTCGGCTGGCGGGGCACGCGGGCGGGCCCGGGCGGGCGGTCGTCAGCGGGTGGGCGGGGCCGCGAGCTCGTACAGGTACCGCATCAGGGTCATCAGGGTGTCCCGGCTGGACTCGCGGCTGCGCGCGTCGCAGGCCACGATCGGCACCTCGGGCGGCAGGTCGAGGGCGGCCCGCAGCTCGTCGACCGGGTGCGCCGGTGCCTCCGGGAAGTCGTTGACGGCCACCACGAAGGGCACGCCGCGGTCCTCCAGCCGCCCGATCACCTCGAAGCTGACCTCCAGCCGGCGGGTGTCCACCAGCACCACCGCGCCCAGGGCACCCTCGAACAGGCCGTTCCAGAGGAACCAGAACCGCTCCTGCCCGGGGGTGCCGAACACGTACAGCACGAGCTGGTCGCTGATGCTGATCCGGCCGAAGTCCATCGCCACCGTGGTGGAGGTCTTGCGTTCGACCCCGGTGGGGTCGTCCACGCCGACCCCGGCCTGGGTCATGGTCTCCTCGGTGGTCAGCGGGCGGATCTCGCTGACCGAGCCGACCAGCGTCGTCTTGCCGACGCCGAAGCCGCCCACGATCACCACCTTGACCGCCATCGCGACGGAGTCCGGCAGCAGGTCCGAGGCGGCCGGCCCGACCACCGTGTCAGAGCCTTTGAAGTCCATGGATCACCGCCTCCAACAGGGCACGGTCGGGAAGTTCCGCCTTGGGGACGGCGGCGCGGGCCTCGATCCGCCCGTCGTCGAGCAGGTCCGCCAGCAGCACGGTGACGACGCTGGTGGGCAGTTCGAGGTAGGCGGAGACCTCCGCCACCGAGAGCGGCGAGCGGCACAGCCGCAGGATGGCCGCGTGCTCGGGCTGCATGGTGGGCGTCGGCTCCGCGCGGGAGACGATCAGGGTGACCAGGTCGAAGACGCCCGGTCCGGCCGGGCCGCTGCGGCCGCGGGTGATCACGTACAGGCGGGCGGGGTCGGGACCGTCCCACCCGTCCTGGTCGGCCGTCGTCATGTGCCCGCCTCGCTGTGCTCGTTCATGTGCGCACTCCGCGGTGCCGGGTCAGGCGGTCGCGGTCCCGGTCCCTGTCGCGGTCGGGACCGGGACGGCGCACCGGCCGCCGCTGCGTCCGACGCTGCGGCCGGTTCACGCGACCACCTCGGGGTTGCGCGGGGGAGTGGCCAGGTGCTCGCCGATCCGGGCGACCAGGTCGCGCATCTGCTGGCCCACCAGCCCGGCGTCGACTCCCTCGTCGGCGAGCACCGCGAGGTACGCGCGGGAGGCAGCCGCCATCAGGTAGAAGAAGCCGCCGTCCACCTCGATCACCACCAGCCGCATCGAGCCGTCGCCGTGCGGGAACTCCTGCCCCACCGCCGCGGCCAGGCTCTGCAGCCCGGCACAGGCGGCGGCGAGCCGGTCGGCGGTGTCCGGATCGGTGCCGTGCTGGGCGATCCGGAGGCCGTCGCCGGAGAGCACGACGATGTGGCGGATGTACGGCACGCTGTCTGCGAGGTCCTTGAGGATCCAGTCCATGTTGCTGCGGTGCGGAATCACTGCTCGCCTTTCCCTGCCGTCTCTTCATTGGTCTGACCGGCCGAACTCGCGGCCGGTCCATGGCCGTTGATCCCCTCGGTGAACGCCTCCAGCCAGAGGCCGGGCTGTACCGGCTCCTTGGCGTGACGCCCTCCCGTCCCCGGGGCGGGGCCCGCGGCGGGCCCCGAGGCCGGGTTGCCGTACTGTCCGGCGGTCCGGGCCGATCCGGGGTAGCCCGCCCGGGGGGTGGGCGGGCGGCGCCGCCGTTGCGGCAGGCCGTTCGCGGTGCGCTCGGTCACCACCACCTCGTCGTCCCCCGGGCCCGGCCCGCTCGGCGCCCACGGGCCAGGCGCCCCGAAGGACGGCCCGATGGACGGTCCGACGGACGGCCCCGTCACGCCGGTCGCCGCCGCCCGAGCCCCCCACGGGGCCGCCGACTTGGGCGGGTTCGCCGGGAGCGGCCGGGGGCCGGAGAACGCGCCGATCCCGTGCGCCCGCCCGGTCGGGGGCGCGGTGGTGACCAACTCCTGCGGGACCACCAGCACGACCCGGACGCCGCCGTAGGCGGAGCGGCGCAGCGAGATCTGGAAGCCGTACGCCTGGCACAGTCGGCCGACCACCGCGAAGCCCAGCCGGGGCGACTCGGTGAGGTCGTCCAGGTCCTTGGAGACCTGGGCCTCGCGCAGGCTGCGCTCGGCGCGGATCCGGGCCTCGTCGGTCAGGCCGAGGCCGCCGTCCTCGATCTCGATCGCTATGCCGCTCTGCACCTCGGCGGCGCTCAGGTGCACGTGGGTGTGCGGCGGCGAGTAGCGGGTGGCGTTGTCGAGCAGTTCGGAGACGGCGTGGATCAGCGGCTCGACGGCCGGTCCGATCACCGACACCTGGGCCACCGGGTGCAGGTCCACCCGCTGGTA
This sequence comes from Kitasatospora sp. NPDC088160, assembly GCF_044741445.1. Taxonomy (NCBI): domain Bacteria; kingdom Bacillati; phylum Actinomycetota; class Actinomycetes; order Kitasatosporales; family Streptomycetaceae; genus Kitasatospora; species Kitasatospora sp. NPDC088160. The sequence goes on from NZ_JBIUSS010000024.1 coordinate 55,859, forward strand.
CTCCAGGATGCGCGACATGCCGCCGCGCAGCACGCTGTAGAGCGCCACCGGCCTGGTCCACTGACGGCCGGGGCGGGCGCCGGACAGGACGGCGATGCTGTCGGCGAGGCGGCCGGTCAGCGCGTTGCCGTGGTCCAGGCGCAGCAGGTCGTCGAAGACCGCCGGATCGTTGCCGTGCCGGTCCTCCATCTCGCGCAGGTCCTTGGCCTGCCGGTGGATGATCGCCTGCACCCGGCGGGCGATGTTGACGAAGGCCCGCTCGGCGGAGTCGCGCCGGTTCACCTCGTCGTCGACGGCGACGATGATCCCGCGCACCACCGACTCCAGCGCGCCCCGGAACTTCGGCGCGGCCAGCGGATCGCGCACCTGGTACGACCGGGCCAGGCTGTCCATCGACGCGCCGTACCGGGCCCGGGCCACCAGCCTCGGCAGCTCCTCCTTCGCGAGCCGCACGGCCTCGGCCTCCTGGCCGGCCAGCCGCCGCTGCAACTCGCCCACCTGCCGGGCGTGCTGCTCCCGCAACGCGGCCAGCGCACGCCCCCGGCGGGCCGACTCGGCGGCCACCACGGCCACCAGCACCGTGCCCGTCGCCCCGCACCAGAGCACCTCCGCACGGACCCCGGCGGACACCACCGCCGCGGCGGCCGCCACGGCCGCCGCCATCACGGCGGTGGGCAGCAGCCACCCGAGCAGGGGCGCGGACGGCCGTCTGGCGGGTGATGATCCAGCTCGAAGCATTCTCGGCATCCTCAAACGATCGGAACAGTACGGGGACGGGCGACGGCCGGCGCCGGAGGCATGGTGATGCAGCATAGCCAAGTTCAGGACAATCCTGACGGAAGTTCAAGAATCCAGCTGTACAGCCGACTTGTCCTGCCGTGCCGGACATGCCGGACATCTCGCACACCAGTCTCAGCCCCGGCCGGCCGCCGTCCCGCCACCAGGCTTCTCGCCCCGCCCCGCCCGCACCGCCAACCCGCCCCGGATTCGCTCATGCGAAGGGTTTCTTCGCCAATTCCCCACCCCGAAAGACGAGTTCGTGCTACAGCGGCGCCTCCTGCGCCGGCCCCGACCGGACCACCCCCCTCCCGGGGACCGCCACCACCGGGGCGCCCAAGGGAAATTCCGGCGGGAGACCGCATCCGTCTGCGCACCCGCCGTGGCGCCTCCTAAGGTCAGCGCATGAACGATCACGGCCGAACGGCGGACCCCCTGGGTCAGACCCTGCGCCGACTCATGGGCGAAGCGAGCTGGAACAGCATGCTGGCGGAGGCCTTCGAGCGCCGGCATCCGATCGGCGCCACCCTGCTGCGCCAGGCGGAGCCCGGAACGCACGTGCTCGCCCTGCTGAGCGGGGTGGCGAAGGTGACCCGGCGGGAGCGCACCGGAGACGTCAGACTGCTGGCGTTCCGCGGCCCCGGTGAACTGCTCGGCGAGGTGGCCGTGCTGGACGACGGGGTCCGTTCGGCGAGCGTCCAGGCGATCTCGGACTGTACGGTCGCGGTCCTCGCCAAGGCCGCGTTCCTGCGGTTCGTCACGGACCGGGACCTGTTCCCGGTGATGGTCCGCTACGCCATCGGCAGGCTGCGGGAGTCGGACCTCGCCCGCAGCGGCGGCGACATCGTGGCCCGGCTGGCGGGCGCCCTGGCCACCCTGGCCGATGTCTCCGCGGACCCGGCGGGGCTGCCGGGGCGGCGCACGGAACTCGCCCTGACCCGCGACGAACTGGCCCAGCACCTCGGGGTGTCCCGGAACACCGTCACCGCGGGCCTGGCCGAACTCGGCTCCCACCAGGTCCACGCCGGACGGAAGTCCATCGTCATCGGCGACCTGTCCGCGCTCCGGCGGGTGGCCCACGGGGCGCGTGACTGACGCGGCGCCGGTCCGTTCGGAAGGTCCGCCGCACGACTGATGCCACGTCAGTTCGTGTGACGGGCGTCACCAGGTTTCCGCACTGAGCGAGCACACCGCACGGCGCGCGCTCGCGAAGCTTGGGGCACACGGTCCGCACCGGAACCACAAGGAGCACAGATGTCGCAGTCCGACCAGCCGATGCCCGAGGCCAGCGCCCTGCCCTACAGCCGGAGCCGCCAGCTGCCGCCGTACCGGGGCATCGTGGCCGTCGACGCCAAGGACTTCACCGGCTACCCGGCCATCGAGCACGGCATGATCAGCCAGGCCGTCCCGCAGGTCCTCCAGTGGTCCTTCGAGCGCGCCGGGCTCGCCGAGGTCTGGCACGGTCGCCGGTTCCCCGCCTCCACCGGCGACGGCTACGTCTTCGGCTTCGACCCGGCATGGATGCCGTTCCTGATCCACCCGTGGCTGCACACCCTCCAGGAGGTGCTCACCGAGTTCAACGTGAACTCGGTCGGGACGGTGCGGATCCGGCTGCGGGTCAGCCTCCACATCGGGCCGCTGCCCGACTCCGGCGGCGAGTTCGACGGCAACGGCACGCCCCGCAACGACACCCACCGCCTGCTCGACTCCCGCCCGGTGAAGGCCATGCTGGCCGCCTCCAACGAGAGCATCACCCAGGTCGCCGCCATCCTGTCCGACCGCTGCTACGACGACGCGGTGGCGGGCGGATTCACCGGCCGCCACCCCGACCACTTCATCGAGGTGCCGGCCACCGTCGAGGGCAAGCGGTTCGAGCAGCGGGCCTGGCTGTACGTACCCGCGCCCTCGGGCAACCTCTACGACCGCCGCATCCTGGGCGACACCGTGGTCGGGGAGCACGAGCGGGCGCAGGCCGCGGCGGCGGAGCCGGCGGCCGGGCAGGCGGACGGTGGTCGCGTGGGGAGCGGGCCGGTGAGCTACCGGGCCGACCGCGGAAACGTCAACGGCGGCGGCACGGTGCACGGCGGCCAGCACGTCACCAACGTGGAGGGCGGCCAGCAGGTCACCAAGGTGCGCGGCGACTACGCCGGGCGCGACTTCGTGCGTGGCGACTCCTTCGGGGGCGACTACGTGGCGGGCCACAAAGCCGGTACGGTCCACGGCAACCAGGGCGACACCTTCCACGGTGACAAGAAGGAGCGCCGCCGGTGAGCGCCGAGGACCGGGCCTCCGCCGACGGCGCGTCCGGCGGCGGCCCGTCCGGCGACCGCCCCGGCGACCCGACGCCCGACCGGGACGAGACCGCGTCCGGATATCCGGACCCGGACGACGCCGACGACTTGGCCGACCTCGACCGGGACTTCCCCGACCGGCGCTATGTCATCTACGCCCCGAACGGCAACATCAACACCGGCGCGGTGCACGGGGACCAGCGCGTCGAGAACGCCGGCGCGACGTCCGCCCCGGGGGGCCCACACGTGGAGGCGCACGAAGGTCCGATCTCCGCACTGGAGATCCTGGACGCGCGGGCCGGCTTCGCCCGGCCCGAGTGGTTCCCGTCGGCACTGCGGCAGTTGGACACCGGCCTGCTGTTCCTGGCGGGCGAGCCCGGTACCGGGCGCCGCACCGCGGCCCTCAACCTGCTGTTCCAGCACAGCGGGCACAGCACGAAGCTGCGCGCGCTCGACAGCGACGAGGACCTGTCCACCTGGCGCCCCCGCGACGCCGAGGCCCGCGGGTACCTGGTGCACGGCCTGCTGCCCACCCTCCAGCTCGGCCCTGCGGTGGTCGCCAACCTCCGCCGCCTGCTGGCGGACGCGAACGCGCGCATGGTGGTCATGCTGCCGCACGACCCGGACCTGCTCCGCAGCCTCGCCCGCGACCTGGACCTCACCCCGGTGCGCTGCGTGCCCCCGCCGCCCGGCGCGGTCTTCGAGGCCCGTCTGGAGGCTGCCGTCCCCGACCCCGACCGGCGCCGACACCTGCTGGAGCGGCTGCGGCCGGGGCTGGACGACCTCCTGGCGTCGGAACTGGTCCCCGCCCAGGTCGCCGAACTGGTCGCCGAGGTGGCCAGGGCCGGCGACGAGGGCCCCGACCTCGCCGATCTCCGCAGGCGGCTCAGCTTCCTCGCCGAGAAGGAAGTCCCCGACCTGCTGAAGAAGCTGCGCGACGACCCGGACGGACTCGCCTTTCTGCTGGCGACCAGCGTCTTCGAAGGACTCGACCACCGGATCGTCCGGGACGAGGCCGACCGCCTGCTCAAGCTGGCCGACGGCCGTCTCGACGCCGTCCTGCCGGCGGGCGGTGACGACGGCCAGACCGGTGGGGTGAGCCGGGAGGTCCCCCGCCCGAACCCGCGGTTCGTCTTCCGGCGGTCGCTGGACGAACTCCTGGCGACCGTCCGCGCCGAGTGCGCGCCCGGCGAGATCCGGGCGACCTCCCGCTACACCTACACGGTGGAACCGGTGCGCTTCACCCGGCACCGCCAGGCCGAGACGGTGCTGCGGCACGTCTGGCGGCAGTACGGCGAGCTGTCCGGGCTGCTGACCGAGTGGATGGACGCCGTCCCGGGTACGGACCCCGAACTGGCCGCGCCCCTGGGCCGGGTGATGGGACTGGCCGCCGGCTGGGGCGGCGGCCGGCGCGCCCTGCGCGACATCGTCAAGCTGGCCCGGTCCGACCGTCAACGCAGCCGCCGCACCGCCGCGTTCGCGCTGGGCATCGCGGCGCAGGACCCGGTGCTGGCCGGAGAGGTCAAGTACCGCCTGAGGAACTGGAGCCACGAGGTCGGCTGGCAGGTGCGGTCCACGGTCGCCTACGCCTGCGGCGAGGAATTCGGGACGTCCCGCCCGGAGCTCGCGCTGTCGCTGCTGCGGGGGTGCTACCGGGGGCGGGAGGGGGACGAGAGGGCGGTCGCCACAGCCGTCGACGCGGCGTTGTGGGAGCTCTTCGCCTCAGGTAACCAGCCGGTCGTCCTGCGCGAATTGATGGACTGGACGGACCGCCCGGGGCGCGGGGCCGAACTCGCGCTCCGGACCTTCCCCCGACTGCTGTGGGACCGCGCCTGGTTCCAGGCCCAGTTGATCACCGTCGGCGAGTTCACCGACACCGTGATCACCTTCATCCGGCTCTCGCTCAACGACGACGACCTCTTCGGCGAGACGCGCAGCGCACTGCTCTCCTGGTGTGCCTCGGCGGTCTGGAACGAACCGCTGCGCGCCGCCGTGGAAACGCTGCTGACCGCGCTCGCCCAGGAGATGAGCCTCGGTGAAATGCGCCTGTTCGTCGAGATCGACGGCGACGACAACCCCGACCTGGCCGGACGGCACATCGTCCAGCACGCCCTGGACGCTTGGCGCCGGGGCGAACCGCAGCCGTACCGGCCCGCCCCTGCCGATGGAGGAGCCCGATGACCGCCGACAGCGACCCGCCCGTCTACGCCCGCGCGACCCAGGCGCCGTGGCGGGAGATCCTGCGCCACCGCTGGTCCGGGCGGCGCGACCGCGCGCTCGTCCTGCTGGACCGGGACGGGCTCTACCACCAGGTGGGCCACCGCCGCCGCGCCCGCGCCGACGAGGACCCGGACCTGGAGGGCCCGGTGGCCGTCCGGGCGGGCCTGCGCGGATTCGACGAGGCGTACCTGGTCGAGCTGGACGAGCGGTCCGGGACCCGGGCGGTCGGCCTGTCGACCCCGTACGGCACGAAGTCGGTGGACGTCCACGTCCTGTGGTGGGTGCACGACGCCGTGAACGTCGTGCGGGCGCGGACCGTGCGGGGCTGGCTGCCGGTCCGCAAGGATCTCGAACAGCGTCTGCGCCAGCTCAAGGAGCAGTTCGCCACCGCCGGGCACGGGCTGACCGAGGCCGAGCTGATGCACTACCTCGCGACGCCCCACCTCCTGCCGCACTGCGGCCTCGGCTACCGCGTCACGGACGTGTCCGCCCGGGAGCACGACGCCGAACTGCGGCTCGGGGAACCGGACGGGGCCGACGTGCCCTACAACTGGATGGACAAGAGCGAGGACGAGTACGCGTTCTGCCGCCGGGCCGTTCAGGAGGGCCCGGTGTCGCTCGCGGCACTCTGGCTGGCCAGACACCCGGACCAGGTCCGGGAGGTCCTGGACTGGGCGGTCGGCCATGCCGAACTGCTCCGGGGTGAGACCACCTGGCAGGACCAACTGGCTCTCATGCTCGGCAAGTTGAGCGAGCAGGAGAGGCAGGAGCTGTCCCGGATGCTGCGCGACCGCCTCATCGCGCTCGGACGGCGGGTGCCGGGCCCCGGGCCGCAGGGCGCCGGGCCGGAGTTCGTCAAGATCCGCTCGCAGGCCAACGGCTGGGCGGGCGGCGTGGCGAACGGGAGCCCGGTGTGACCGCCGCCGGCATACCCGGCGGCCGGGCGCCGACCGCACCGACCGCCGCCTCTACCGCCGCCTCGGACGCCGCCCCGAGCCCGTCGGCGGTGGCGGCGATCGAGCGCCTGGTGGCCGCCAACAGCATGGAGCTCACCCGGGCCGACGCCAAGGCCGCCGTGTTCCTGGCGTTCACCGGTGCGGTCCTCGGGGTGTTCATCCCGCTGGGCGGGGGCGGGAGCGGCGGCGGATCCGGGCCCCGGGACTGGGCGGTGCCGTTCCTGTGGTGGAGCGCGGTGGCGAGCGCGCTGCTGGCCGTCGCCTGCTTCGTGGCCGCCCTCGTTCCCCGGTACCGGAAGGGCGAGCGGCAGGCCCCGGCCAGCCCGGCCTACTTCGGGCACATCGCGCCGGGTGCCGGGGTGGACCGGCTGCGCCGTGTCTTCGAGCTCGGGGGCCGTGATCCGGTGGGGGCGCTGTTGTCCTCGCTGGCCGGGACCAGCGCGATCATCCGGGCGAAGTACCGCTGGATCGAGGCCGGTACCGCCGTGCTGCTCCTCGCGCTGCCCCAGTTCGCGCTGACCCTCCGGCCGGTCTGAGGCCGGTCTGAGGCGCGGTCTGAGGCGCGGTCCCGTCCACGGTCCGCCCCAGGGCTCCTGGGGCGGGCGGCCGTCAGGATTCGACGAGGGCTGCGCGGTAGGCGGTGATCACCAGGTGCACGCGGTCCCGGGCGGCGAGCTTGGCCAGCAGGTGGCCGACGTGCGTCTTGACCGTCCTGGTGCTGACGGACAGCTGCTCGGCGATCTCGGCGTTGGTCAACCCGCGACCGATCAGCGTCAGCACCTCCAACTCCCGCCCGGTGACGGCGCGCAGGACTCGATCCCGCTCGCCGCCGCCGGGCGCGGCGCTCGCCGGCTCGGCGGCGGCCACGATCCCGGCCAGACCCGCCCGCACCAGGGTCTGGTCGTCGGCCACCACGACCCGGATCGGCGGGCCGACGGGCGCCCCGGTCACGACGTCTCCCGTCATGAGGCCTCCCGCCCGCCCGGGTCGGCCAGCGGCAGCACGGCACGCCCCCGGAACCCGCCGCCCGGCAGCGGCCCGACCTCCAACCGGCCCTCGTACAGCCCGACCCGCTCGGCCATCCCCGCCAGTCCGTGCCCGCCGACCCCGACCGGCCCGCCGCGCCCGGCGTCGCTCACCTCCAGCACCAGCGCCTCCTCCTCGAACTCCACGGCGACCCGCGCCTCGGCCGTGTGCGCGTGCTTCACCACGTTGGTCAGCGCCTCCTGGACGATCCGGAACGCGGACAGCTCGACCCCGTCGGACAGCTCCCGGACCACGCCGCCGACCCGCAGCTCCACCCGCACCCCGGCCTCGGCGCTGCTCGCCACCAGCCGGTCCAGATCGGCCAGCCGGGGCGCGGGCGCGAGCCCGGCCCCGTCGGCGCCGCGCAGGACGGTCAGCAGGCCGCGCATCTCGACCATCGCGTCCCGGCTCACCGCCTGGATCGCGGCCAGCGCCTGCTCGGCCTGCGCCGGATCCCGCCCGATCACGAAACGACCGTACCCGGCCTGGACGTTGACCACGCTCATGCTGTGCGCGATCACGTCGTGCAGCTCCCGGGCCAGCCGGATCCGCTCCTCGGCCAGCTCCGCCGTGGCCAGGTCGACCTGGTGTCGGCGCAACTCGGCGCCGTACGCCCGGTAGCGGGCCACCGCGCAGCCGAGCGCCCACGCGGTGACGACCCCCAGCGCGGACAGCACGAGGTTGTTCCACAGCTCCCGCGACCCGAACCGGCTCAGCCCGGCCCCGACCAGGCCGAACGCCAGGACGGTGAGACCCAGCCGCATCGGCCCGGCGGCCGCGACCAGGTAGACGACCATCGCCGCCGCGACCACCACCAGGAACCCGGCCAGGTTGGCGATCGTCAGCTGCCCGGCCACCGCGACCACCACTGCCCAGGCGGCGAACACCACCCCGGCCGCAGCCGTCGGCGCGAGCCGGCGCAGCCCGGCGGTCGCGCCCACCGCCACCACACACACCAGCACCGTCACCAGCTCCGCCGACGTCGGCTTCGGGTAGCCGCGGTGGTGCGGGTCGAACACCCGGTAGGCGTCCAGCACCCGGAACCAGGTGAGCACGGTCAGGGCCAGCGAGACCGTCAGGTCGACCGCGACCCAGTGGCCCGGGCGCAGCCTCCTGGTCACCGGCGGATGCGGAGCACAGGGCATTTCCCCAGGTTAGCGGCGGCCCCCGCGCCCGGCATCGCCCTGTGGGCCTACGACCACGGGCAGAGGCCGGCCCCCGCCGAACGTCGTGATTTCCGCCCACGGCGGGACGCCCCGCCCCGGGCCCGGGCGGGAGCGTGGAGCCCGCGTCGGCCCCCTCGGCCGACCAGGAGACCCGGAAAGGCACCACGATGATCGAGGTACGCGACCTCACCAAGCGCTACGGCGGCGCCGTCGCCGTGGACGGGCTGACCTTCACGGTCCGGCCGGGACAGGTCACCGGCTTCCTCGGGCCGAACGGCTCGGGCAAGTCCACCACGCTGCGGATGATCCTCGGCCTGGACGCCCCGACCAGCGGGCGAGCGACCGTCAACGGCCGGCCGTACGCGGCCCTGCGCCACCCGCTGCGGGAAGTCGGGGCGTTGCTCGACGCCGGCGCCGTCCACCCTGCCCGCTCCGCCTACCACCACCTGCTCGGCATCGCCGTCACCAACGGCATCGGGCCGGCCCGGGTCCGCGAGGTGTTGGCCCGCACCGGCCTGGAACAGGCGGCCCGCCGCAAGGCCGGGCGGTTCTCCCTCGGAATGAAGCAGCGTCTCGGCATCGCCGCCGCTCTGCTCGGCGACCCGCCCGTCCTGCTGCTCGACGAACCGGTCAACGGGCTCGACCCGGAGGGCGTGCACTGGATCCGCACCCTGCTGCGCGGCCTGGCCGCCGAGGGCCGGACCGTCCTGCTCTCCTCGCACCTGATGAGCGAGACGGCCGCCACCGCCGACCACCTGGTGATCATCGGGCGCGGCCGGTTCGTCGCGGACCGCCCCACCGCCGACTTCCTCGCCGAGAACGCGCGCACCGACGTCCTGGTCCGCTGCGCCCGGCCGGCCGAACTGGCCCGACTGCTGCGCGCCCCCGGAGCCGCCCCGGTCACCGAGGAGTCCGGCGGGGCACTGGCCGTCGGCGGCCTGGAACCGGCGGCGATCGGCGAGCTGGCCGCCGCGCACGGCCTCGGCGTCCACGAACTCACCGTCTGGCAGGCCTCGTTGGAGCAGGCGTTCCTGGACGCCACCGGGGAGGCCGTCGACTACCGCGCCACCACCGGTACGTCCGGAAGGCGGGCCGCATGACGGCCACCACCACTACGTCCGGAAAGAGGACCACATGACCGCCCCCGCCAGTACGTCCGGAAAGAGGACCGCATGACCGCCCCCACCACCCGAGGCGCGCTGGCCGGAGAGTGGGTCAAGCTGCGCAGCGTCCGCGCGACCCCGCTCACCGCCGTCGTCGCGCTCGCCGCCGCCCTGTTCATCGGCCTGATCGACTACGGCAGCGCCGCCGACAACTGGGACGTCTGGACGGCCGTCCAGCGCGAGCGCTTCGACCCCGTCCGCTACGGCTTCTCCGGCGGCTTCTACGTCGCCGTCCTGGCGATCGGCACGCTGGGCACCCTGGCCGCCTCCAGCGAGTACACCACCGGCCAGATCCGCAGCACCCTGGCCGCCGTGCCCCGGCGGGGCCAGGTGCTCGCGGCCAAGGCGCTGGTGGTCGGCGGGGCGTCGGCGCTGCTCGGGCAGTTGCTGGCGTTCCTGACCTTCCTGCTCGGCCGACGGGCCCTGGCCGGGAAGCACCTGGCGGTGTCGCTCGGCGACCCGGGCGTGGCGCGCGCGGTCGTCGGCTGCGGCGTGTTCCTGTCCGTCTTCGCCCTGCTCGGCCTGGCGCTCGGCTTCCTGGTGCGCCACACCGCGGGCGCCGTCGCCGTGCTGTTCGGCCTGTTCTTCCTCTCGCCGATGCTGCTGGCGCCGCTCGGTGACGGCGCCACCCGGTTCGGCCTGCAGAGCGTCTTCGAGGGCCTGGGCAGCACCGTCGCCTCCGTGGGCGGCACCGACCGGCTCGGCGCGGCCGGCTGCCTGGCCACCCTCGCCGGCTACCTCGCCGTCGCCCTCACCCTGGCCGCCCTCAGCCTGACCCGCCGGGACGCCTGACCCTCCCGCCGGGACGCCTGACCCTCCCGCCGGGACGCCTGACCCGCCGGGAGGCCTGAGCACTGCGGGACGCCCGAGCGCTGTCGGTGGCGGCTGCGATGATCCGCCCATGGACATTGCCCGCGCCCTCGACGGACTCGACGCCCACCCCTGGGCGTCCGTCTCGCACGCCTACGGACCCGCCGAAGACCTGCCCGGCCTGCTGCGCGCGCTCGTCGCCGGCGGCGAGCAGGCCGACGAGGCGCTCGCCGAGCTCTACTCGTGCATCCTCCACCAGGGCTCGGTGTACACCGCCAGCGCGGACGCCGTCCCCTATCTGGCCCGGATCGCGGCGGCCGGCTGCGGGACGGTCGAAGTCCTGGGCCTGCTCGGCGGGTTGGCCGAGAGCGAGGGCGAGTGGGGCGGAGCGCGGGACGGGGAGCGGGAGGGCGGCGGGGAGGGCCCGCCCGCTCCCGTCCGGGCCGCCGTCGTCGGCCAGCTCCCGCTGCTGCTGCCGCTGCTGGCGGACGGGAGCGCCGCCGTCCGGCAGGCCACAGCCTGGGCCGTCGGCCAGACCAGGGCCGTCGAGCCCGCCCTGCCCGCGCTGCGCCGCCGCTGGGCGAGCGAGACCGACCCCGTCGTCCGCGGTGAACTGCTCACCGCCCTCGGCCGGTTGGACCGGTCCGCAGCCGCCGCCGAGGCCGGGCCGCTGCTGGGCGAGGACACGCCGGCGCCGCTGCGCCTGGCCGCCGTCCTCGCCGGGTTGGACGCGGGCGAGCCGTGGACCGGCGCCCACCACGCCGCCGTCCTCGCCCTGCTGCCCGCCGACCCGGTCGCCGCCGACCGGTACGACCTGGACCGCCGGGAGCCGTTGCGCGCGATCACCGAGGAACTGCTGCTGCGCGAGACGCCCGCCGACCGCGACGCCGCCTACGCCCTGCTCGACCGGGCCCTGCGCGACGAGCGCCCGGAGGTGCGGGCCGAGGCCGTCTGGGCGGCCGACCACGCCTGCCAGCTGTCCGGCAGCGCGCCCCGGCGGCTGCTCCCGGCGCTCGCCCGGCTCGTCGCCGTCCCCGACGTGGTGCACCTGCTCGGCAACCTCGGCCCGGCCGCCGCCGAGGCCGCCCCGGCGCTGGCCGCCCGGGCCGCGCAGGCCGAGGACGGGCCCGCCGACCAGGCCCTGGCCGCGCTCGTCCTGATCGCGCCCCGGACGGCGGCCCCGCTGCTCGCCCGTGCGCTGGGCCGGCGCCCGCGCGCGCTGGAGGCCGCCGCCGGCCAACGGGCCCCTGCCGACGCGCCGTTCCCCTTCGACCCCGAGCTGCTCGCCGCCGTCCGCGTCCGGCTGACGGCCGAGCAGCTCGGCGGAAACGAGCACCACCAGCTGTTCCGCCTGGTGCGCCAGTGGGGTCGCGCGGCTGCCCCGGCCCTGCCCGAGCTGTGCGCGGCGCTGCCGCACCGCCCGGAGGCGGCGGACGCCGTCGCGGCCGTCGCGGTGGACGGCCCGGCGGCGGAGCGTGACCGCGCTGCCGCCGCGCTGCGGGAGGTGCCCGGTTCCGTCGCGGCGGCCCGGGCGCTGTACGACCTCACCGGTGATCCCGAGACGCTGCTCGGGGCACTCGCCGACCGGCTCGCGGCCGGCCCGTACGCGGTCGCCGAGGCCGCCCGGGCCGCCGCAGGCCTGGGCGCCGAGGCCCTCTCGCTGGCCCCCGCCCTGCGCGCCGCGCTCAGCGCCGGAGGCGCGCCCGACACTTCCCCGGTGCCCGACACTTCCCCGGTGCCCGACACTTCCCCGGTGCCCGACACCTCTCCGGTGCCCGACACTTCCCCGGTGCTGGAGGCCGACCTGGCGGTGGCCGACGCGCTGTGGCGGATCACCGGGGACGCGGCCGAGGTCCTCCCGATCCTGGACGGCGTCCTGCGGCGCGCCGATGACGGGGCGTGGTTCGATCGGACGGCCGTCCGCGCGGCCCGCGTCGCCGCCCTCCTCGGGCCGGCCGCCCGCCCGCTCACCGCCAGGCTCGACGGGCTGCTCGCCGACCGGGTGAAGGCCCCGGCCGCCGTGCTGGCCCTCCTCGCGGTGGCCGACGGCGCCGCCCTCGACCGCGGCCGTCTGGCCGAGGCCGCCCTGTGTGCGGCCGAGACCGAGTCGGACCTCCGGGGCGCGGGCGAGGCCCTGGCGGCCCTGGGCACCACCGCCCTGGACGACGGTCAGCGCCGCCGCCTCGCGGGCCTCGCCGGGCGCGACCGCCGGATCGTCGGGGGCTGCTTCGCGGGCGCCGGCATCCGTGACGACGAGGCCCTGCGCGCCCTGCTGGCCGCCGTGGCCGGAGGCTGAACGGCGAACGCGGTGCCGGCCTCCCCGTCCGGCGGGAGGCCGGCACCGCGCCGGTGTCGTGCGTCAGGGCAGCGGGATCCGCACGACCTGCGGGTCGTGGTCGCTCAGCTGGGTGCTGAACTCGCTGTTGATGTGCACGATGTCGTAGCTGTACGGCTTCGCCGCCAGCGCGCCGGAGATGAGGATGTGGTCCAGCACCTGGGAGTTGCCCTCGTACACGTAGGTGTAGCGCTCGGGCAGCGGCAGGGTGCGCGGCAGGTCGGTCAGCGAGCCGCCGGCGGTGAGGATGTCGGCGGTCTGCGAGAACTCGAAGTCGTTGAGGTCGCCGAGCACGATGACCGCCGCGTTCGGGTCCACCGCCAGGATCTGGTCGGTGAAGTTCTTCACCGCCGTCGCCTGGTTGTGGCGCTGGGTCTCGGACGGGTGCGCGGGCGGCTGGTAGCGGCCGAACAGGGGCTGGTCGCCGCCCTTGGAGTTGAAGTGGTTGGCGATCACGAAGACCGGCTTGCCGTTCCAGCGGAACTCGCCGGCGAGCGGCTTGCGGCTGGAGTTGAACGCCGTGTTGGTCGGGTCGATCCGGCCGGGGGAGTAGGCGAGTTGGGGCGTGCCGCCGTTGTTGACCACCGAGTCGGCGGTGGTGGAGCCGGCGCCGGGGCGGTCGGTGAAGCTCAGGCCGCGGTCGGTGCGGAACAGGAACACCTGGCGGATGTTGCCGCCGGGCTGGCCGCCGTCCTGGCCGTCCACCGGGTCGATCTGGCGGTAGGAGTAGGCCGGGCCGCCGGCCGCCGAGATGGCGGCGGTGAGCTTGGCGAGGGTCTGGTCGGGGGCGGTGGTGCCGTCGTCGGTGGGGCCGCTGTTGTCCTGGATCTCCTCCAGGGCGACGAGGTCGGGCGAGCGCAGGTTGGTGACGATGCCCGCCGCGAGGCCGTCGAACTTGCTCTGCGGGTCGGCGGGGGAGAGGTTCTCCACGTTGAAGGTGGCGGCGGCGAGCTGGCCGGCCGTCGGGGCGGCGGTGACCTCGGGGGCGAGGTTGCCGGAGGTGACCGCCGGGGTCGTGGTGACCTGGAGCTTGAAGGTGCCGAAGGAGTAGTCGAGCACGCCGACGGTCGCGCCGGTCAGGGTGTCGCCGACGTTGGCGGCGGGGGTGGGCGCGAGCGCGTTCGCCAGGGTCACCCGCTCCGGGTTGCCGTCGCCCGCCTGGAGCAGGATGCCGCCCCGGTTGGTGCGGGTGGTGCTGCCCTGGGGCACGACGGGGAGTTCGCCGTACTTGTTGCTGGGACCGACCACGGCCGCGTTGTCGATCTCGACCCGCATGCCCTCCAGCGAGGCCCAGAAGTCGATGCCGTCGGTGGCGGGTTGGTAGTTCCCGGCGGTCTCGACGTCCCCGCCGGTGACGCTGGAGATCACCGCTGCCGGGGGCACCCGCCCGCCGGGGCCGACCAGGGTGGGCGCGGGCAGCGGCGCGTTGTGGGCGAGCACCGTGACGCTGGGCGCGGTGAGTTCGGTGATCGACAGGTTGGTGGTGCCGCCGCTGCCGCCGGGGCGGTACTGGCTGACGGTGGCGCTCACGGTGACGGAGTCGCCGACCGCGACGGTGGGCGCGCCGGCGGTGTAGACGTAGACGCCCTCGCTGGTGCCGGGGTCGTTGTCGGGCTGCGGGTCCTGGTACCAGAAGCCGTTGGGCCCGACGGCGGTGACCACGCCGGGCACCGCGCTCACGGCGCTGCCGGCGAGCGGGGAGGTGCGGGCCGCGCCCTGGATGTCGTGTATTCGGGCGCCGGTGGTGGTGCCGCCGCCGGTGGACGCGGAGTTGCGCGGCGTCGGGGCGCCGATGGTGAAGTCCGCCGCGTTGTTGTCGGTGTCGGTGGCGCCGCCGCCGACGCGCAGGGCGGCGGTGGCGTTGGACAGGTTGCCGGTCGGCGAGCCCTCGGCGGAGCTGGCGCCCGACCCGTAGCCGACCAGGTCCTTCACCCCGGGCTGCGTCGCGCAGCCCGAACCGCAGGTCAGCGCCGTGCCGTTGGTGACCAGCGCGACCTTGCCGGAGGTCGCGGCCAGGTTGAGGGTCCCGGTCGCGTCCGGCGTCGGCAGCGCGGCTCCCGTCCCGGCCCCGGCGGCCTCCTGCACCAGGAGGAAACGCCCCGGCGCGATCGTGCCGGACAGCGTGGTCCGCCCCCAGGACGTGCCGCCCGCCGAGGCGTACTGCACCGTCCAGCCGGTCACGGACACCGGCGCGGTGCCGCGGTTGTACAGCTCGATGAAGTCGTTGGCGTACGGGGCGCCGGAGTTGCCACCCCCGCCGTACACCTGGCTGATCACCACGTCGGGTGACGCCGCCTGGGCGACGCCGCCGGGCAGCGCCAGCAGCGCCCCCACCACGGCTGCGGCGGACGCCCCCGCCATCGCTCTGCGCCGGACTCGCTGGGTACTCCGCATGAGCTTCCTCCTGACGGCCGCTCGGGCTGGTGGGCCCGGCGGTCTGAGCACGGACAAGAAAGTTCGGGCGCTGCGGTTCTAGCAACGCCACCCGATCCCTACCGTGCGCGGCGGGCGACGGCCAGATGTACGGCGGAAGAATGGTTCGTGAGGCGACAAGTGGGAGGCGGGGTTCCGGGCAGCCCGGCGGGACGCGTTGTCAGTGCCGGGCCTTAGGTTGGGGGTTGTCGGCGAGCGGGGCCGCGAACAGGCCCCGCCCCGCCTCCCGTCTCCGTTGCCCGAGAACCCGAAAGGGGACTTCGTCGTGTCCGTCGCCGTGGAAGAGCAGGTCACCTACCTCGAACTGTCCGAGGAGGAGGGGAGCGCGCACAAGTTCTACGAGGTGCGGCTCGCCGGCAGTACGGTGACGGTCCGCTACGGGCGGATCGGCGAGGAGGGGCAGGCCAAGTCCACCAGCTTCCCGAGCGCCGAGAAGGCCGCCGCGTCGGCGGCCAAGAAGATCGGCGAGAAGGTCCGCAAGGGCTACGCGCCGGCCGTCCAGGGCGTGCGCCAGCACCGGGCGGTGACCAGGCGGCAGCTCGTCAGCACCCGTTCGACGGCGAACCAGGCGCCGCTGCTGTGGCGGTTCCGCTCCGGCTCGCCGGCCTTCGGCGTCTTCGTCGGCGAGGAGCACGCCTGGGTCGGCAACGAGCGCGGCGACGTCTACACCCTCACCCACGACGGCGAGGTCACCGCCCGGTTCGGCCTGCCGGACGGCGTCAAGTGCATCGTCGCCGACGACTGGTGGATCTACGCGGGCTGCGACGACGGCAAGGTGTACGACCTGGGCGGCAAGGTCCCCCGGGTGGCGTACGAGATAGCCGAGGACGTGGACATCTTCTGGCTCGACATCCACGACGGCGTCCTGGGCGTCGCCGACGAACGCGGCGGGCTGACCACCGTCGACCACGAGGACGAGTTCCAGTGGCGCCGCAAGGCCGAGGGCCGCTCCGGCTGGATGGTGCGCTGCGACGCGGACGGCGTCTACCACGGCCACTCGCGCGGCGTCGCCCGCTACGCGGCGCGCGGCGGCGACCAGGTGTGGCACACCGCGACGAAGGGCGAGGTGCTGTTCGGCTGGCAGGAGGCCGACGAGGTGTTCGCCGGCACCGGGCGCGGCTGGGTGCACCGGCTGCGCAAGTCGGACGGCTCCGAGGTCGCCGCCTACCGCTGCGACGCCGCCGTGTTCTCCTGCGCGGCCTCCCCGGACGGCGAGTACGTCTTCGCCGGGGACAACCACTCCTCGGTGTACTGCTTCGCCGCCGACGGCACCCGGCTGTGGAAGCTCGCCACCGGCTGCGGCTCCGCGTACAGCATGCAGTACCGGGACGGCCGGCTCTACCTGGTGACCACCGACGGCTCGCTCGCCTGCCTGGACGCGAGCGAGCAGGCCGTCCGGGCGGCCGAGGCCGGGACGCTGCCGGCCACCGCCGAGGTGCTCGACGCGGGCTGGGAGGCGGTGCGGCCGGGCACGGCCCTGGAGACGGTGGTCGTCGGCACCGGCGGCCTGCCCGGCGGCGGGATCGAGGTCGAGTGCGTGCAGGACGGGGCCCGGCTGCGGGTGCGGGTGGTGTCGGCGGGCTTCGACCCGGGCCGGCGGGTGCAGTTCCCGAAGGACATCCGGGTCGCCGGGGCGCGGTACCTGGTCGCCGAGGTGCGGGAGTCCGCCTCGGGCGGCTTCTACCGGGCGCGCGGCGAGATCAAGCGCCTGCTCTGATCGCCCCCGGTGCGGCGGCGGCGGACGTCCCGTCGCCGCCGCACCGGGCCCGGCTCAGGCCGGAGTTCAGCTCAGCCGCAGCACCAGCTTGCCGGTGTTCTCCCCGCGGAAGAGCATTCCGAGGACCGCCGGGAAGTCGTCCACCGTCCCCTCCACCACGTGCTCCTTGACCTTGATCCGGCCGTCCCCGATCCAGCCCGCGAGCTCCCGGGCCGCCTCCGGGTAGCGGGGCGCGTAGTCGAACACCACGAAGCCCTCCATCCGGGCCCGCCGCACCAGCAGTGACAGGTAGTTGGACGGGCCCTGCACGGCGGTCTCGTTGTTGTACTGGCTGATCGCTCCGCAGAGCACCACCCGGGCGTGCATCGCGAGCCGGGTGAGCGCGGTGTCCAGGACGTCCCCGCCGACGTTGTCGAAGTACACGTCGATGCCGTCGGGCGCGTGGTCGCGCAGCGCCTTGCGGACGTCCTCGGAGTGGTAGTCGATCGCCGCGTCGAAGCCCAGTTCCCCGGTGAGCAGCGCGCACTTCTCGGGGCCGCCCGCGATGCCGACCACCCGGCAGCCCTTGATCCTGGCGATCTGCCCGACCAGGCTGCCGACGGCCCCGGCGGCGCCGGAGACCACCACGGTCTCGCCCTCCTTGAGCGCCCCGACGTCCAGCAGCCCGAAGTAGGCGGTCATCCCGGGCATGCCGAGCGCGCCGAGGTACGTCGACAGCGGCGCGAGCGCGGGGTCGACCTTCAGCGCGCCCTTGCCGTCCGAGACCACGTACTCCTGGACGCCGAAGCTGCCGACCACGTGGTCGCCGACGCGGAACTTCGGGTGGTCGGACTCGACGACCTCGACCACGGACCCGGCCCGCATCACCTCGCCCAGCCCGACCGGCGGCAGGTAGGACGGCCGGTCGTCCAGCCACCCGCGCATCGCCGGGTCCAGCGACACGTACCGCGTCCGCCCCACGAACTGCCCGGGCCCGGCCGCCGGCACCGGCTCCGACCCGTGTGCCCAGTCCTCCGCCCGCACCTCCCCGACCGGACGGCGGGCGAGGCGGATCTGACGGTTGGTCGCGGTCATGGCGTCTCCTGGGGGCGCGCGGGCCTGCACTGGACGCCCGAGTCTAAGCAAGCGCTTAGTCATCTGACCAGTGCCCGCCCGGCGCGTCGACGTCAGCGGCCTGGCCGGTAGTAGGCGTCGAGGGGTGCGCGCGCCTCGTCGAACAGGGCCGGGCCGTCCTGGGCCACCGTCGGCCAGGCGCCCGACTGCGGGTTGAGCTCGACGAGTTGCTCGGTGGAGAGCGCGAAGACCACCCGGCCGAGGCCGGAGCGGACGATGCCGCCGGCGCACATGCCGCAGGGCTGGCAGCTGGTGTAGAGGGTGGTGCGGGCGGCCAGGTCCGGGTCGAGTTCGCGGGCCGCCCAGCGGGCGAGCTTCAGCTCCGGGTGGGCCGTGATGTCGTCGTCGCGCCGCACCGTGTTGTGTGCCTCGGCGAGGATCGCGCCGTCCGGGCCGGCCAGCAGGGAGCCGTACGGTGCGTCGCCCAGGGCGACCGCCCGGGCCGCGAGGGCGACGGCGCGCCGCAGGAGGGTTTCGTCGGCCAGGGTGATCACGGGCGGGCCTTCCATTGGGTGGCCACGGTGGTGAGCGCCCGCCAGGCCGCGCGGGGCCGACGGGTCTCCTCCGGATCGCCGTGGTAGGGGTCGAGGACGACGGTGTCCGCGCCGAGCAGCCGCAGCTGGTCGAGGTCGTCGAGGACCTGCTCGACGGTGCCGACCCCGGCGGGCCGCTCGGGATCGTCGACCGGCGCCTCGGTGATCCGCAGGGCGATGCGGGGGGAGAACCCCGGTAGCGAGTGCTCCGCCAGGATCGAGCGCATCAGGGGCAGGGGCAGCCGCAGCGGGTGCCAGGCGTCGCCGAACCTGACCGCGCGTCGGATCGCCGCCCCGCTGTGGCCGCCGACCCAGACGGGCGTCGGGGCGGCGTGGCTCCCGGTCCCCGTCCCCGTCCCCGTCCCCGTCCCCGGAGTCTCCGGACGCCAGGCGTCCCGCAGCACGCCCAGGTACTCGTCGGTCAGCCGGCCGCGCGCGGCGAACGGCACGCCGAGCGCGTCGAACTCCTGCCGCGCCCAGCCGACGCCCACCCCGAGGACGAACCGGCCGCCGCTGAGCCGGCTGAGGTTGGCGGCCAGCCGGGCCGTCAGCAGCGGGTGCCGGTAGGGCAGGATCAGCACGCTCGTGCCCAGCCGCAGGTCCGTGGTGAGGCCGGCCAGCCAGGACAGCGTGGTGAACGGCTCGTAGAACGGCTCCGGGTACCGCACGGACACGTCCGGGGTGATGGTCACGTGGTCCGACAGCATGAGGAGGTCGAAGCCGAGCCCCTCCGCGGTCCGCGCCCATTCACGCAGCACGCCGGGGTCCGTCCCGGGCCCGAAGTTCGGTACGTTGACGCCAAGTTGCATGGACCGAGGCTATCCCGGTGATCATGGCTGACGGAACCGAACCATCCCGGTGATCACTGCCCTGTGCCGTGGTTCTGCCGGTAGAATCGCGGAATGGCCGTGAATCTCGACGACGTCGACTGGCAGATCATCGGACAGCTGCAACGGGAGGCCCGGATCTCCCTCAGCGAGCTGGGGCGGCGGGTGAACCTCAGCTCGTCCGCCACCACGGAACGGGTGCGGAACCTGGAGGCGCTGGGCGTCATCACCGGCTACCACGCCGCGGTCGACCTGGCCAAGGTCGGCTATCCCGTGCTCGCCGTCATCCGGCTGAAGTACCCGGGCAACCGGCACGAGCCGCTGCGCCGGCTGCTCGCCGAGCGCCGGGAGCTCCTGGAGTGCCTGCGCACCACCGGCGACGACTGCTACACCCTCAAGGTCGCCGCGACCTCCATGGAGCATCTGGAGACGCTCGTGGACGAGCTGGCCGGCTTCGGCAGCACGACCACGAGCGTCGTCTACAGCCAGACGCTGCCCACCCGCGGCCCCGCCCGGCCCTGAGTCGCCGTGCCCTGAGTCTCCGTGCCCCGCTGCGCGCGAGGCCGCCGGGTCAGCCGCGCCCGGTCGAGGGCTGCCAGCCGAGGGCGGGGCCGAGGCGGGTGGCGAGGTCGGTGAGGATCTGCACGTAGTCCTGGTGGTCGAAGGTGAAGGGCAGGGCGAAGGCGACCTCGTCGACCTCCTGGTAGCCGGCGTGGGCGTGCAGCCGCTCGGCGATCTCCTCGGACGGGCCGACCAGGTCGGGCGCGAACACCATCCGGGCCGGGCCCTGCGGGGCGAGGGTGCGCGGGGTGCGGGCG
The DNA here is from genome assembly GCF_044741445.1 of Kitasatospora sp. NPDC088160. Taxonomy (NCBI): domain Bacteria; kingdom Bacillati; phylum Actinomycetota; class Actinomycetes; order Kitasatosporales; family Streptomycetaceae; genus Kitasatospora; species Kitasatospora sp. NPDC088160. Next base: position 76,044 of record NZ_JBIUSS010000024.1, read on the forward strand.
AGGGCGTACGCCTGGTACTTGGCGCGCTGTTCGGGGGTGGCGCCGTCGGTGGGGATGACGACGAGGCCCTGGGAGACGCGGGCGCGCTCGCCGTCGGGGTGCTGGGCGCGGAAGGCGCGGATCTGGGTGCGCTGGATCTCGGCGAAGTCCTCGGACTCCCCGGGCTCCCCGGCCTTGACGATGCTGCTGGTGAGCAGGTTGAGCCCGTGCTCGCCGGCCCAGCGGGCGGAGCGCAGGCTGCCGGCGCCGTACCAGAGCCGGGAGGCGAGGCCGGGGGAGTGCGGCTGGACCCGGCGGGAGTACACCTCGATGCCCTCGGTGCCGGCGAAGTCGGAGGCGGGTTCGCCGCGGACGAGGCCGAGGAGGCGCTCGGCGCGGCCGGTCCCGAAGTCCTCGTGCTCGCCGGTGTCGGGGTAGAGCGTGCCGCGGACCCGGTCGTAGTGGGTGGGCGGGCCGACGCTGAAGCCGGGGTTGAGGCGGCCACCGGAGAGGATGTCGACGGTGGCGAGGTCCTCGGCGAGGCGCAGCGGGTTCTCCCAGCCGAGCGGGGTGACGGCGGTGCCGAGGTGGATGCGGCTGGTGCGCTGGGAGGCGGCGGCGAGCACGGCGACGGGGGAGGAGATCCCGTACTGGAGGTGGCGGTGGCGCAGCCAGGCGCTGTCGAAGCCGAGCTGCTCGCCGAGGGTGATGAGGTCGAGGGTGGACTCGTGGCCCCGGCGCGGGTCGGCCTCGTCGAACAGTCCGATGGTCAGGAAGCCGAGTTTCCGCAGCGGTCGTGGGGTCGGCGGCATGGTGGGTGGCTCCGGGTGGTGTGAGGCGGCCCCGGGAGGGCCGGGCGGGTGGTGCCCGTCGAACGTACGCAGGCGGCTCGCGTCCCCACAAGATCGGCGCGGGATCGGACATCGGCGCGCAACACGGCGCAATCCCGTCTCCACATCGACCCGGTACGGGGCGCGGCGGGCCCCCTCCCCCGACGGGGCCCGCCGCGCGTCCGGGAGGGTCAGCAGCTGCGCAGCTCCGGGCTCTGGTTGCGGATCTGGTTGTGCAGCGAGGTGAACTCGCGGTAGGCGTCGCCGTCCTCGGTGCCGGGGCGGAAGGCGCCGACGCGGTGGCAGTTGACGAAGGCGAGCTTGACGCCGAAGTGGTCCTCCAGGCTGCCGCGGATGGCGTTGCTGGCGAGCGCGCGCAGCAGCTGGGCGCGCTCCTCGTCGGTGGGCGTGGTGTTGTCGGTGGTGAACTCGTCCTCGGTGGCGCTGAGTTCGGTGCTGAGCCCGGCGACGACCTGGTAGGCGTAGGGGAGGGAGGCGCGGACGGTGTCGAGGAAGTCGGCCTGGTTGACCCGGCCGTGCTCGGCCTGGGCGAGGAGGGCGGGGGAGACGTCGAGCGACATGGGTGTCCTCTTTCGCGGAGTCTGGTTATCGAAGATGAAAACCATTGCAAGATGGACTGTCGGCGATGTCCGGAGGCCCTGTCAAGTGCCGTCCCCCGAAGGGCTGACGGGTGGCGCCTCCCGGTCGGTCCTGATGACGAACAGGGCGATCAGCGCCGCGAGCACGGCGAAGGCCAGGCCCATGTCGAACGCCCTGGAGATGCCGTGCGCCAGCACCTCGGAGGAGTACGGCGCCGGCAGCTTTCCGGTGGCCCGGAACTGGGCCGCCTGCTGCGGGGTGGCCTGCCGCAGGAACGTGCCGACCTGTCGGCCGGCCTCGTTGCGGCCGGCCGCGCCGTAGACCGTGACCAGGATCGACAGCCCCAGCGAGCCGCCCACCTGCTGGGTGGTGTTGAGCATGCCGGTGGCCGCGCCGGTCTCGTGCGGGGCGACCCGGGAGACCACCGTCAGCGTGGCCGGGACGAAGATCGAGCCCATCCCGAGGCCGAACAGCAGGGTCGGGCCGAGGACCCCGGTCAGGTAGCCGCTGTGGGCGTCGAGCCGGGTGGACCAGAACGTCCCGCCCGCCACCAGCAGCGAGCCCACCACCAGGAACGGTCGGCGCCCGTACCGCAGCTGGGTGCGGGCGGCGAACTGGGCGGCGGCGACGCTCGCGGCGCTGATCGGCAGGAAGGCGAGGCCGGCCCGCAGCGGGCTGAACCCGAGGACGTCCTGCACGAACAGGGTCATGAAGAAGAAGATGCTGAACATGGTCGCGGCCACGCAGAGCAGCAGCCCGTAGGCGCCGGAGCGGTTGCGGTCGCGGAACAGGTGCAGCGGGGTGATCGGCTGCGGCGCCCGCCGTTCGTGGAACAGGAAGGCCGCCAGCAGCAGCGCGGCGAGGCCGAACGAGGTGAGCGTCACGGGGTCGGTCCAGCCGTGGTCGGAGGCCCGGATGAAGCCGAAGACCAGCGAGACCATGCCCGCGGTGGCGGCGAACGCGCCGGTCAGGTCGAAGCGTCCGGGGTGCCGTTCGGACTCGTTGATGTAGAGCGGCGCCAGCAGCGCGATCGCGATGCCGATCGGCACGTTGACGAACAGCACCCACCGCCAGGACAGCCAGGAGGTCAGGATCCCGCCGGCGAGCAGGCCGACGGCGCCACCCGCCCCGGCGACGGCCGAGTACACGCCGAAGGCGCGGTTGCGGGCCGGGCCCTCCGGGAAGTTGGTCGCGATCAGGGCGAGCGCGGTCGGCGAGGCGATCGCCGCGCCCAGGCCCTGGAGTGCGCGCGCGGCCAGCAGCCAGCCGGAGGACTGTGCGACGCCGCCGAGCAGTGAGGCGAGGCTGAAGATCAGGACCCCGGCGACGAACACGCGCCGGCGTCCGAGGATGTCGCCCATCCGCCCGCCCAGCAGCAGGAGCCCGCCGAAGGCGAGGGTGTAGGCGTTGACGACCCAGGACAGGTCGGTGGTGTTGAACCTCAGCGCCTGCTGGATGTGCGGCAGGGCGATGTTCACGATCGTGACGTCGAGGACCACCATGAGCTGGGTGGCCGCGATGACGGTGAGGGCTGTCCCCGGGTGCTGGCCGCGTCGCGCGGGTGCGGGCGGCGCCGGGGCCAGGGCGCGCGAGGTGACCATGGCAGGTCCCCCAATGACTCGGGAGCGAATGACGGTGAGGGGGCGGGTCCGTCGAATGACACCGGCAGTATCCCCGGGGTATAGGGAACACAATCGTTCATTACCGACAACCGGCTGATTCCGGACCCGCACCACTCCGTCGGGCGTGGTGCGGCGGCGGAAAACCCGGGGCACGGCCCGCCGCGGTCGTGTCAGGATGCTCGGCATGTCTGCTCGTGCACTGAGCTTCGGCGCGGTCGCCGAAGCCTACGAACGTTTCCGGCCGGGGTATCCCGACGAACTCTTCGACACGGTGACGGCGTACGCGGGCCGGCCGGTGCGGACCGCCCTGGAGATCGGTGCGGGCACCGGAAAGGCGACCAGGCTGTTCGCCGGGCACGGGGTCGACGTCACGGCGACGGAGCCCGACGCGGCCATGCTCGCCGAACTGCGCAGGACGGCGCCCCCCAACGTGCGGACCGTCCGGGCCGCGTTCGAGGACCTGCGGCCGGGCGGGACGTACGGGCTGGTCTACGCGGCGGCGGCCCTGCACTGGACGCGCCCGGAGGGCCGGTGGTCGCGGGTGGCCGAACTGCTGGAGCCGGACGGCGTGTTCGCCAACTTCGGCGGTCCGTTCCAGCCGGCCGACCCGGCCGTCGAGGAGGCCGTGCGGGCGGCCCGGGCGCCGTTCCTGGAGAGCGACGACGTCCCGTCCCCGGACGGGACCGCCCCCGAGGAGGAACTACAGTGGCCAGGAACGGAGTTGGAGCGGTCCCGGCTGTTCCGTGACGTCCGGCAGTCCGTCATCCGGCGGCGCCTGCTCGTGAGCGCCCCGTACTACCTCGGCCACCTGTCGACCATCTCGGCGTACCTCCAACTGCCGCCGCCGAGGCGGCGGCAGGCCTTCGACGCGATCGCGCGAGTGCTGCCCGAGACGGTCGAGGTCGCGGCCGACCTCACCGTCCATCTCGCGCGCCGGTGATCCGGGCGGCCGGGGCACCGGCTGTGACGTCGAACAGCGGCGCCCGGCCCGCCGCTGTCGCGGCCGGCCGGGCGCCGTGGGGGAGAAGCGGGGATCAGCCCTCCTGGGCGAGGCTCTTCATGTCCTCGTAGCCCATACCGAGCTTGCTGAACACCTGCTGCTGCTCCAGGGGCAGGCCGAGGCCCTTCAGCTCCTCGGCCTGGGCCGGGGTCAGGGGCTTGCCGGGGGTGAGCGCCGGGGTGGTCGGGGCGGTGCCGCCCTTGCCCCCGCTGGTGGCGCCGGAGGTGAGGAGGCTGAGCATCGCGCTCTGGATGTCGTCGCTGGTCAGCGCGACGGCGTCGGCGGGGGCCTCGACGGTCGGGGCGTTCTGGTTGAAGGCGAGCTTCACCGGGAAGTTGACGCCCGGTCCGGCCTTCGCCTCCAGCTGGGCGAGGTCGAAGGTGGCGGCGGAGAGCTTGCCGTCCTTCAGGTAGAGGTCGGCGCCGACCTTGTCCTCGCGCACGGTGCTCGGGACGGAGGTGGGGAGCTTCCCGAACTGCTGGGGGAGCTTGGTGGCCAGCGGCTTGAGGGCCTTCAGCAGTTCGTCGGCCAGCTGGCGGCCCGGGGCGCTCATCCAGATGTGCTCGGCGCCGTCCTTCTTGCCCTTGTCCTCGAAGGTGACGGTGCGGGACAGCACGTCCTTGAGGGAGTTGGTCAGCTGCTTGGCGGACTCCGGGTCCAGCGAGGGCTGTGCGCTCGGGGTGGCCTTGGCGCCGTCGAACTTCTTGGCGTCGTCGGCGAGCTTCTGGAGGTCGAAGGAGACCCACTTGCCGGCCAGCACGTCCTTGACCGGCTTCAGTTCTGCGGGCAGGCCGCTGCTGATGGCGTCGACCTGCGACGGGTCCTCGCCGACCAGCTTCACCAGGCCCTTGGCGTCGGCCCGCAGGAACGCCTTGGCGTCGACCTGGCGGTACTCCAGCAGCGCGGTGCCCTTCCGGTCGGAGAGCACGTAGGACAGGCGCACCGACTTGTCGAGCGTCAGGTCCTTGTCGGCACCGCTGCTTTGCGCGTTCTTGAAGGTGTCGAGGTCCTTCAGCGGCTTGTCGGCGGATATCGCGACGGAGAAGTTCAGCCCGGACACGGCGTCGGCGCTCTTCGGATCGACCTTGTCGCCGGTGGCCGCGCCGAAGGCGGTGATCTGCTCGGGGGTGGCGTCCACGGAGAACGTGAGGCCGGCGGCCTTGCCCTCGCCGACCTTGGTGAAGGCCTTGGACACCTTCTGCGCGGCGGACAGCTGCTCGACGGTGCCGCAGGCGGCCAGGCCGGCGGCGAGCACGGATGCGGTGACGGCGACGGGAACGGTTCCGCGCGCGGCCCGGCGAATGGCGGTGTTGATGGTACGTCTCCTGTGTAACGGGGCCTGACCACATGGTCAGACCAGTCCCTCCCCGGTGGCGTCGAGCGCCACAGTGCTTACACATTTGATCACATCATCGGCAAGGGGGTGGCCGATTAATTTCGGACCGGCTCAGCCCCGGCCGAGGCGCAGCGCGGTGTCGATCAATGGCACATGGCTGAAGGCCTGCGGGAAGTTGCCGACCTGGCGCTTGAGCCGCGGGTCCCACTCCTCCGCCAGGAGCCCGAGGTCGTTGCGGATGGACAGCAGCTTGTCGAACAGCTGGTGCGCCTCGTCCGTCCGGCCGATCATCGCCAGGGCGTCGGCCAGCCAGAACGAGCAGGCCAGGAAGGCGCCTTCGTCGCCCGGCAGGCCGTCCACCCCGCCGCTGGTGGGGTAGCGCAGCACGAAGCCGTCCTCGGTGGACAGTTCGCGCTGGATCGCCTCGACGGTGCCGATGACGCGCTTGTCGTCCGGCGGCAGGAAGCCGACCTGGGGGATGAGCAGCAGGGAGGCGTCGAGTTCCTGAGAGCCGTAGGACTGGGTGAAGGTGTTGCGCTCCGGGTCGTAGCCGTGGGTGCAGACGTCCTCGTGGATGGTGTCGCGCAGGGCGCGCCAGCGCTCCAGCGGCCCCTCGCAGTCGGTCTGCTCCAGCAGTTGGACCGTCCGGTCGACGGCGACCCAGGCCATCACCTTGGAGTGGACGAAGTGCCGGCGCGGGCCGCGGACCTCCCAGATGCCCTCGTCCGGCTCCTGCCAGTGCTCCTCCAGCCAGGAGATCAGCCGCAGTTGCAGCAGGTGGGCGTGGTCGTTGCGGGCCAGGCCGGTGTGCTGGGCGAGGTGCAGGGCCTCGACGACCTCGCCGTAGACGTCGAGTTGGAGCTGCCCGGCGGCGCCGTTGCCGATCCGGACGGGGCGGGAGCCCTCGTAGCCGGGCAGCCAATCGAGTTCGGTCTCCACCAGCTCCCGTTCACCGGCGATGCCGTACATGATCTGGAGGTTCTCCGGGTCGCCGGCGACGGCGCGCAGCAGCCACTCGCGCCAGGCCTTGGCCTCGTCGCGGTAGCCGGTGCGCAGCAGCGAGGAGAGCGTGATGGTGGCGTCGCGCAGCCAGGTGTAGCGGTAGTCCCAGTTGCGGACGCCGCCGATGTCCTCGGGCAGCGAGGTGGTGGGGGCGGCGACGATGCCGCCGGTGGGGGCGTAGGTGAGGCCCTTGAGGGTGATCAGGGAGCGGATCACGGCCTCGCGGTAGGGGCCCTGGTAGGTGCACTGGGCGGCCCAGTCGCGCCAGAACTCCTCGGTGGCGGCGAGTGCCTGCTCGGCGTCCGGCCGGTCGGGCGCGCCGAGGTGGGAGGCCTGCCAGGTGAGGGCGAAGGCGATCCGCTCGCCTGCGGTGACGGTGAAGTCGGCGTAGGTGGTCAGGTCGCGGCCGTAGGTCTCGGACTCGCCGTCCAGCCACACCGAGTCGGGCCCGGCCACGGCGACGGTGCGGGTCCCCGTGCCGTCCGTGACCTTGTGCACCCAGGGCACGACGCGCCCGTACGAGAAGCGCATCCGCAGGGCCGAGCGCATCCGGACGGTGCCGGACACGCCCTCGACGATCCGGATCAGCTGCGGGGCCGCCGTGCCGCGCGGCGGCATGAAGTCGACGACCCGGACAGTGCCCCCGGCGGTGTCCCATTCCTGTTCCAGGATCAGGGAATCGCCCCGGTAGCGCCGCCGGTGGGCGGGCGGGGCGTCACCGGGGGCGATCCGCCAGAAGCCGTGCTCGTCCGTGCCCAGCAGGCCGGCGAAGACGGCCGGGGAGTCGAAGCGGGGCAGGCACAGCCAGTCGACGGCGCCGTCCCTGCCGACCAGGGCGGCGGTCTGCATGTCGCCGATCAGCGCGTAGTCCTCGATACGGGCGGGCACGTGGTTCTCCAAGAAGGGTTCACAGGAAGGTTCGGCAGAGGGGGTGTACCGGCCGGGCCGGGCCGGGCCGGGCTCACTCCTTGAGCGAGCCCGAGTTGGCGCCGCGCACGAAGTGGCGCTGGAAGCAGAAGAACAGGATCGCCACCGGGAGGGTGGAGACCAGCGCCGCCGCCAGCTTGAGCGGGTACTGCGTCCCGGAGCCGAGGCCGCCGGAGACGAAGTGCGCCAGGCCGGTGGTGAGGGTGTCGTGCTCGCTGGACTGGGTGGAGACCAGGAAGTGCGTGAACTCGTTCCAGGAGCCCTGGAAGGAGAGCACGGTGAGCGTGATCAGCGAGGGCCGGGACATCGGCAGGACGACGGACCAGAAGATCCGGAACGTCCCGGCGCCGTCGATCCGTGCCGCCTCCTCGATCTCGCGCGGCACCGACTCGAAGAACTGCTTCATGATGAAGATCCCCGCGGCGTCGACCAGCAGCGGCAGGATCATGCCGCTGTAGCTGTCGAACATGCCGAAGCTCTTCAGCACCAGGAACTTCGGGATCAGCAGCACCACGCCCGGCACCGCCATCACGGCCAGCACGAAGGCGAACAGCAGCCGGCGGCCCGGGAACCTGATCCGGGCCAGCGCGTAGCCCGCCATCGAGTCGAACAGCACCCGGCCGGCCGTCACCAGGACGGTCACCACCACGCTGTTGCCCAGCCAGCGCAGGAACGGGATGTTCTCGACGCCCTCCGCCAGGCCGAACAGCCGCCGGTAGGAGGCCAGGGTGCCGCCGTCGGGCAGCACCGACATCGGGTGGGCGGCCGCGTCCGGGTCGGTCTTGAAGCTGTTCACCAGTTGCAGCAGGAACGGCAGCAGGTAGAGCAGCGCGAAGCCGAGCAGGACGGTGTACCCGAGGAGCCGCAGCGGCCGGGGGAAGCGGCCGAGGATCGGCTTGTCCACGGCGGGCTTGCGGTCAGCGTGCGGCACGGCGGGCTCCCTTCGGGCTGCGGCGGGGCTTGCCGTCCCGCTCCCGCAGGACCCACCGCTGGACGGCGGTGAGCAGCAGGATCAGGCCGAGCAGGACGAACGCGATGGCGGCGCCCTGCCCGAAGTCGGCGTTGTCGAAGCCGGCCGAGTAGGACAGGTAGGCGGGCGTCAGGGTGGTGTTGCCGGGCGCGCCCTTGCCCATCACGTACACCTGGTCGAAGACCTGCCAGGTGGAGATCAGGCCGAGGGTCAGCACCAGGAACAGGACGGGCCGCAGGGCGGGCAGGGTGACGTGGCGCAGCAGCTGGCGGCGGTTGACGCCGTCGAGCGCGGCGGCCTCCTCCAGTTCGCGCGGGATGTCCTGGAGGGCGGCGAGGAAGATCAGCATGAAGGTGCCGGAGGTGGTCCACACCGCCATCAGGATCAACGTGCACATCGCGACCGAGGGCCCGGCGAACCACTCCGACCAGGACAGCCCGAGCGGGCCGCCCGTGCCCGGAGCGGGCTGGTCCAGGCCGAACCAGCCGAGCACCAGCCAGATCACCCCGCGCGGGTCGGCGAACCAGTTCGGCCCCTTGACCCCGAGCCAGCCCAGCATCCGGTTGACGGCGCCGCTGCCCTGGAAGAGGAACAGGAAGACCGTCGAGATCGCGATCGAGCTGGTGACGGACGGGAAGTAGAACACCGTGCGCAGGGCGCCCCGGCCGCGCAGCATCCGCTGGTTGACCAGGATGGCGAGCAGCAGCGCCAGCACCGTCTGCAGCGGCACCGTCAGCAGGACGTAGTACAGCGTGTTGCGCATCGAGGTGGCGAACAGCGTGCGGTCCAGGCCGTCCTCGGCGAACAGCCGGCGGTAGTTGTCCAGGCCGATGAAGTCCGCGCTGCCGCTGAACGGGTTGGACTGGCCGTCCCAGTGCAGCAGGCTGACCCACAGGGCCATCCCGATCGGCAGGACCATGAAGAGGCCGAGGACCAGGACCATGGGGCCGGCGAACAGCCAGCCCCATGCTCCCTCGCGCAGGCTGCGCCGGCGTGTCGTGCCGGTGGAGCTGTTACTTGGCATTCTTGATGGCCTGCTCGCCGTTGCGCTGGAGGGTGGCCAGGATGGCCGCCGGGTCGCCGGTCTTCAGCGACTGGAGGTCGGTGTTGAACTGGGTGAGCACCTTGGTGAACCCGGCGATGGTGACCGGCGCCTGGGCGTTGGCGACGCCGTCGACCCAGGCCTTGGACTCGGGGTACTTCTGGGCGTAGGCGCTCAGCGCGCTGGTGCGCGAGGGCATCACGCCGAAGGCCTGGGCGAACTCCAGCTGCTGGTCGGCGGAGGCGAGGTGCTTGACCAGGTCGACCCCGGCCGCCTGGTGCTGGCTCTTGGCGGCGATGCCCCAGCAGTTGCTGAAGGCGAGGGTGCCGGGGCCGGCCGGGCCGGCGGGCAGCGGGAGCACCTTGTACTGGACGTTCGGGTAGTCCTTGGCCATCGCGCCCTTGAGCCAGTTGCCCTCGATGGTCATCGCGGCCTTGCCCTTGCCGAGCGCCTCGCCGCCCCAGCCGGCGTCCACCTCGGCGACGTACTTGGCCGAGCCGGCCTTCATCATCGACTGCACGTACTCCAGCGCCTGCTTGTTGGCCGGGCTGTCGGCGGTCATCGCGGTCTGCTCGGGGTTGGTGATCCAGCCGCCGGCCTCCTTCAGCAGGGCGCCGAGCCGCTGGTAGTCGGGGGCGGTCACCAGGCCGGTCACGCCGTCCTTGGTGAGCTTGGCGGCGTCGTCGGAGAGCTGCTGCCAGCTGGTCGGGTAGTCGGCCTCGGTCAGGCCGGCCTGCTGCCACAGCGTGGTGTTGATCGCCAGGCCCAGGGTGGAGGTGTCCTTGGGCAGGCAGGTGAGCTTGCCGTCGTAGCTGAAGGCCTTGCGCAGCGGCTCGGAGAAGTCCGCGGCGTCCGGGATCTGGTCGCCGTAGGCGTACAGCGAGCCGCCCTTGGCGTAGTTCGCGAACTGGTCGGAGTTGACGTAGAAGAGGTCCGGCGGGTTGCCGCCGGCGAAGGCCTGGCCGAGCTGCTGGTTGATGTCGCTGGCGATCTGCACGGTGACGGTGTTGCCGGTCTTCTTGGCCCAGTCGGCCGTGGCGGCCTTGACCGCGGCCGTCTCGGACTCGCCGGAGGTGGCGATCAGCACCGTCAGGCTCTGGTTGCCGCCGGAGGACTGCTTGGCCGGTGAGTCGCCGAAGCCGCCGGAGGAGGAGCAGCCGGTGACGGCGCCGAGGGCGACGGCCGTGCAGACGGCTGCCGCGGCGAGGGTGCGGGAGGTGGCCATGCGGGATCTCCTTGCGAGGGTGGGTGGGGGGAGTGGGCGGAGATGGTTCGGGGGAGTGGCGGTCAGACGCTTTCGCGCAGGACCAGCTCCGGTTCCAGGAGCACGTGTTCGGTCGGCCGGTGGCGGTCGCCGAGGCGTTCCAGCAGCAGTCGCATGCACTCGCGGCCGACCGCGTCGAGCGGTTGGGCGAGGCTGGACAGCGACGGGAACAGCAGGGGGGCGACCGGCGAGTCGTCGAAGCCGATGACGGCCGCGTCCGGGCCGGGGGCGCGGCCGTCGCGGCGCAGCGCCTGGTACCAGCCGAGCGCCAGGGTGTCGCTGGCGGTCACGACCGCGGTCGCGCCGGTCGCGAGCAGCCGTTCGGCGGCCTCGGTGGCGCTCGCCTGGTCGTCCGGGCTCTCGGCCCGGCGGCCCCGGGCGGGCAGGCCCAGTTCGCGCATCGCGCTCTGCCAGCCGCGGGCGCGGTCGTCGCCGACGCCGGAGCCCTTCGGCCAGCCGAGGAAGCCGATCTTGCGGTGGCCGAGCCCGGCCAGGTGCCGGACGGCGGCCGAAGTCCCGGCGGAGCCGTCGACGTCGACCCAGTCGCCGACGTCCCGGCCGGACCAGGTGCGGCCGAAGGCGACGTAGGGGACGCCGCGTTCGTGCAGCCAGCCCTGGCGGCGGTCGCCGCGGTCGGTGCCGCTGAGTACGAAGCCGTCCGCGCCGTGCTCGTCGAGCAGCTGCTGGTAGCTGGTGAGTTCGTCGTCCCCGGGGGCGACGGCGAACAGCACCACCCGGTAGCCGGCCTGGTCGGCGGCCTCGGAGAGCGAGTGCAGGAACTGGTCCAGGACCGGGGTCGGGACGCCGGTGCTGCTGGAGCGGATGCCGTAGCCGATCAGCCGGCTGGCCCTGGTCTTGAGGGCCTGCGCGGCCCGGTGCGGGCGGTAGCCGAGCTCGTCGATCGCGCGCTGGACCCGCTCCAGCGTCTGCGGGCGCAGCAGCTCGGGCGAGTTGATCGCGTTGGACACCGTCTGACGGCCCACGCCGGCCCGGGCGGCGACCATTTCCAGGGTCGCGGCGGACCCTGTCCTGGGCCGGGGCGATGAGTGTGCATGCATGACGGCGATCCTAGGTTCTGTCTTCATTGACAAGATCTTGGAGCGTTCCAATACGGGGTTCCATCTTCCCCACCAGGGGGGTTAATGTCTTGGAACGCTCCAATGGCAGAAAGGTTGCGCCCGAGTGGAAGCAACTGTCAAGCCCCAAAACGAGGATGAAGAGACCATGTCAGCGATCGCCCTGCAGCCGTTCCTGCACGACGCCCAGCTCTCCGTGGCCGCCCCGAGCTTCTGTGCCTCGCGCCCGGACGGGCGGATCGGCGAAGGCGCGGACGGCTTCTACCACGGGGACCGCCGGATCCTCTCCCGCCTGGAGGCCGGTGTCGCCGGGATCCCCAACGCCCCCGTCGCCACCGCGCACGGCGAGGACGGGCGCACCACCTTCGTCACCGTGCTGCGCGGCATCGCCGAACTCACCCCCGACCCGGCCGTCACCCTGGAACGCCGCCGGGAGCTGCACCCCGGCCGCCTCGTCGAGCGGTACACCGTCCGCAACGCGGGCGACCTCACCGCCCGCCTGCGCCTGGACCTGCGCGCGGAGAGCGACTTCGCCGCGATGGACTCCGTCAAGGCCGGCCGCACCACCCAGGCCCTCACGCCCACCGCCGACCCGAACGGCCTGCGCTGGAGCGAGGGCCCGCTCAGCGCCGCCCTCACCGTCGAGCCGGCGCCCGACCACCTCGCCGCCGACACCGGCACCCTGGGCTTCGACCTCGAACTCGCCCCCGGCCAGACCTGGCAGGCCGTCCTGGAGTGCACCGCCGAGCACCGCGACGGCGACCTCTTCCCCGCCCCGGCCGCCGACGCCGCCCCGTGGCGCACCCCCGGGATCACCGGCCGCGACCACCACCTCGCGCACTGGATCGCCCGCTCCCACCACGACCTGCGCGGCCTCCTGCTCACCGACCCGCTGGAGCCCGCCGACCACTTCCTCGGCGCCGGGGCCCCCTGGTTCCTCACCCTGTTCGGCCGCGACTCGCTCTGGGCGGCCCGGATGATGCTCCCGCTCGGCACCGATCTCGCCGCCGGCACGCTGCGTACCCTGGCCCGCCGCCAGGGCCGCGCCCTCGACCCGGCCACCGAGGAGCAGCCCGGCAAGATCCTCCACGAGGTCCGCCGCGACGAGCAGCACCTCGACAACGGCTCCCACCTGCCGCCCTGCTACTTCGGCACGGCCGACGCCACCCCGCTGTGGCTCACTCTGCTGCACGACGCCTGGCGCTGGGGCATGCCCGAGGACCAGGTCGAGGCCCTGCTGCCGCACGCCGAGGCCGCCCTCGCCTGGCTGGCCGACCACGCCGACGCGGACGGCGACGGCTTCCTGGAGTACGTCGACAGCTCCGGCAAGGGGCTCTCCAACCAGGGCTGGAAGGACTCCTCCGACAGCATCCGCTTCCGCGACGGCCGGATCGCCGACGCCCCCATCGCGCTCAGCGAGGTCCAGGCCTACGCCTACGAGGCCGCCGTCGCCTCCGCCGCCCTGCTGGAGGCCTTCGGCCGGCCCGGCGCCGACCGCTGGCGGCAGTGGGCGGAGGAGCTGCGGCTGCGCTTCCGCGACCGGTTCTGGACCGAGGACGCGCACGGCCCGTACCCGGTGGTCGCCCTCGACGGCGGCAAGCACAAGGTCGACTCGATCGCCTCCAACATGGGCCACCTGCTCGGCACCGGCCTGCTCGACCCGCAGGAGAGCGCCCTGGTCGCCGGCCGGCTCACCGCCCCCGGCATGGACAGCGGCTTCGGGCTGCGCACCCTGGACGCCGCTGCGACCGGCTTCAACCCGCTCGGCTACCACACCGGTTCGGTCTGGCCGCACGACAGCGCCATCGCCGTCCACGGCCTCGCCCGCGCCGGGCTGCACGACGCCGCCGCGCCGCTGGCCGCGGGCCTGGTCCGCGCGGCGGCGGCCTTCGACCACCGCCTGCCCGAACTCTTCGGCGGCCACCCGCGCGCCGAGGTCGCCCGCCCCGTCCCCTACCCGGCCTCCTGCCGCCCGCAGGCCTGGGCCGCCGCCGCCTCCGTCCAGGTGGTGCAGGCACTGCTCGGCCTGGAGGCCGACGCCCCCAACCGGCGGCTCCGGGTGCGGGCCCAGCTCCCGGCCGGCTACGAGTCGCTGACGTTCACCGGCCTGACGGTGGCCGGCCTGCCGATCGAGGTGTCCACCGACCACACCGGAGCCGTCGACCTGCGCGCCCCGCAGGGCTTCACCGTCACCACGGACCGCTGACGCGCACCCCGCCGGCCCGCCGCCGCGCCCGGCCCGGCCGGCGGGGAGCAGACCGTCCGGGCGCGGGCCGGCTCAGCCGCGTTGCACGGTGAACTGGTCCACAGCGGTGCCGTCCTCGGTGATCGAGCGCACCGCCATGCGGGCCGGCTTGCCGGCGGCGGCGGGCGTCACGTCGACCGCCACCAGGCAGTAACCGGTGTAACGGACCCTGGACCAGGTGACCTTGACGGTCTGGTTGTGGCCGGTCGGATCGGCGACCACCATCGGGACGGGGGAGTCGTTCTTCGTCTCGTGCCCGAGGTAGGTGTCGGCGACGGGGAAGGAGTAGACCCCGCCGCCACCGCCGCCCGCGACGACGTACGTGGTGCCGTCCTTCAGGGGATTGACGGTGTCTCCGGAGGCGACCTTGCGGGTGGGCTTGCCGGAGCGGATGGGGTCGGTCCGCTCGTAGACGTGGTTGTGGCCGCTGAGCACCAGGTCCACCTGGTACTTGTCGAACAGCGGGGCCCAGTCCTGCTGCGCGCCGAGTTCGGCTCCGTTGTCGTGGCAGGTGGAGTACGTGCACTGGTGCAGGTAGACGACGACGAAGTCGATGGTGGTGTCGGCGCGGAGCGCGGCGAGCCGGCTCTCCAGCCACTTCTTCTGCTTGCCCTTGGTGTAGTTCAGGTTGGCCGCGGTGTTGTAGCAGATGTCGTTGCCGTCGAGGCTGATCAGGCCGACGTTCTGGCAGCGCCAGGAGTAGATCCCGGTGGACTGGGCCCAGGCGTTGTCGGGCATCGTGAACCGGGCGCGGACGCCCCCGTAGCCGTCGGCCCCGTACCAGGCCTCCATCTCGTGGTTGCCGATCGCCATCATCCACGGGGTCCGGGAGGCGACGGGGTCGTTCTGCACGAAGAAGGAGTCCCACAGGCGGGCGTCGTAGGGGTCGCTGGTCTTGCCGCTGCCGCCGCTGTTGGCGTACGAGAGGTCGCCCATGTGGAGGTGGAAGGCGGGGTCGAGGCCGGCGATCAGGTTGGCGGTGGCGGCCGCGTTGTACCCGACGCCCTGGTCGCCGAAGGCCGTGAAGGTGAACCCGGTGCCGCGGCCGGGGGCGGGCGCGGTGCGGAAGCTCGCCACGTCGCCGAGCTGGGCGCGCTGCCCCGCGGGGTCGTAGCCCTGGTGGCCGACGACGTAGTAGTACGTGGTGTCCGGGATCAGCTGGTCCACCTGCGCGTGCAGGTAGTACTGGGTGACGGTGGTGGGCTTGACCAGGGGCTGGTCCTCGACCGGGTGCTGCCAGGACAGCTTGCTGACCAGGGTGCGGACCTCGGCGGCGATCGGGGAGCCGAAGTCGCCGGGCTGGAGGCCGATCCGGACGAAGGGGGCGGTCACCGCGCCCGGCACCTGCCAGGAGACGACGACCTGTTGGGAGGGATCGGCCCCGAAGGCCAGGTGCCGGCCGAAGGGGCGCAGCGCGGACCCGGAGGTCCGGTCGCTGCGGGGTGCGGGGAGGGTCGGGGTGTCGAGGGCGGTCGGGCGGGGGGCGGCCTGGGCGGCGCCGGGCAGCAGGAGGCTGCCCGCGGCGAAGGCGGCACCGCCCGCCGCGCTCACTCGCAGGAGGTCGCGCCGGGAGTGCCGTGTGGTCTCGGACATGACATTAAGTTAGGAAACATCCCTAACCTTTGACAAGAGGGCGAACGCGAACGGATTCGGCCGCACCGCACGCCAGTTGGGGGTGCTCGGACATCGAGGCGACGGTGCCCGGGCATCGAGCCGAGGGCGCTCCCCGCCTCGGGAGCGCCGCCACTGCTCGGTTGCGGCCCGGCGGGAGGGACGTGAACGCGCGGGCCGATGTCCGGATAACCCACCGGGCCGTCCGTATCGCCCCTCGGTCCGGCCCGGCCCCCACGCCTACGGTCGAGGCCATGAACGAACCCCTCAGCCCCGACGACCTCGCCGCCTACCACGAGAACGGCTTCCTCCTCGTCAAGAACCTGATCAGCCGACAGGAGGCGGCGGCGATGCGGGAGGAGTGCCACGCCCTGGCCGCCCGCCTCGACTCCGACGCCGACCCGACCTGGGCCAGCGCGCGCACCGTCGCGGGAGCGTCCGCCGGACGCACGGCCCTCAAGCACGCCCACGACGCGCAGTTCCACTCGGCGGCCTTCGCCCGGCTGCTGGTCGACCCCAGGTTCACGGACGTCGCGGCCGCACTGCTCGGTGGGCCCAACCTCCAGTTGCACCACACGAAGATGTTCATCAAGCCTCCGGAGACCGGCTCCCCCTTCCCCCTGCACCAGGACCACCCGTTCTTCCCGCACGCCCGGCACACCGTCGCGGCCGCGGTCTTCCACTTCGACGACGCCCCGGAGGAGAAGGGCTGCATCAGGGCCGTCCCCGGCAGCCACCGGAAGGGCCCGCTGCCGCACGTCGAGGACGGCAGCTGGCACCTGCCGCCCGACACCTGGCCGCTCCAGGACGCCCGGCCGTGCCCGGCGGAGGCCGGCGACGTCCTGTTCTTCGGCTACCTCACCGTGCACGGTTCGGGGCTGAACACCTCCGACCAGGCCCGCACCACCTGGCTGGTACAGTTCCGGGACCCTGCGGACCGGCCCACCACGGACGATCACACCTGGTCCCTTGGTCAGGGCATGATGCTGCGGGGCGTCGACCCCACCGCGCGCAGGACGGACGGGGCGGGCGAGCCGAGATGACCGAACTGGCCCGGGCGGGCGCCGCCCTGCCCCTGCTCAACTCCGTGCGGCTGGGCACCACCCTCGCCGGACGACGGGTCGAGTTCGTGGACTGGGGGTTCTACCCGCCCGAGCCATGGCGCAACTACTGGCACAGCCACTCCTACTTCGAGTTCTGCTACGCCTACGCCGGGCGCGGGACGTTCCGGCTCGGCGCGCTGGAGCACCCGGTCGGAGCCGGCGAGCTGTTCCTGGCCCGCCCCGGCGAGGTCCACGAGATCACCACCGACGCCCGGGACCCGCTCGGCATCGTCTTCTGGTCCTGGACGATGGTCCCCGAACGCGGTCCGCGCGGGGCCGCCAGGCCCGGCTCCCCGGAGACCGCCGCCCTGCTCGACGCCGTCGCGGCCGGCCCGCGCCAGGTCGTCCCGGCCGCCGGAACCCCGCTTCCCCGGCTGTTGGCGACACTCGCCGAAGAGGCCGCGGCTCCGGGGCCGGCCAGCCCCGACCTGCTGGCCGCCCTCGGCCCCGCACTGGTCCTCACCTGCGCCCGCGTCGTCGCCGGCCTGCCCGACGCCCCGCGCCCGACGCCCGTGCCGGGTGGGCGCGCGGCGGCGGTCGCCGCGCGGATGACCCGCTACCTGGACGACAACTTCGACCGCCCGGTACGGGTACGGGACGTCGCCACCCAGGTCCACCTGAGCGAGCGCCACGCAGCACGGCTCTTCCAGCAGGAGACGGGGTGCACGATCATCGCCTACCTGACCCGCCGACGGCTGGACGTCGCCGCGCAGCGCCTGGCCGATCCCGCGCTGCGCCCGCTGTCCGTCGCGGCCGTCGCCCGCTCCTGCGGCTATGCGGACACCCGGCACTTCAGCACCGCGTTCCGGCGCTACTGGGGAGCGCTCCCGACGCAGGTGCGGGCCGGGGGCGGCACCACCCACGGCCTGTCCGCGGACCGCGGCGCGATCCGGTAGCCGGTGGCCGACCACGCCGGGGATGGGCGGGGCCGGGGCCGGGCGTCGGTTCTTGGGCGGATCGGCCTAGTCGGCCCCGCGAGCCGTGGCTGCGACGGCGACGGCCGTCCTACCGTGGGCGAATGACCGATCATCAGACCGCGCGACCCGCGATGGGCCGGGCGGGTTACCTCGGGGCGGCCGCCGGCTTCGCCGTCTGCATGGCGGGCACCACCCTGCCCACCCCGCTGTACGGGCTGTACCAGGAGCAGATCGGCTTCTCCGAACTGATGGTGACGGTCGTCTTCGCCATCTACGCCTTCGGCGTCATCGGCGTCCTGCTGCTCGTCGGCAACGTCTCCGACTCCGTCGGACGCCGGCCCGTCCTGCTCTGCGGACTGGCGCTCGCGGCGTGCAGCGCCGTCGCCTTCCTGGCCGAAGGCGGCCTCCCGCTGCTGGCCCTGGGCCGCCTGCTGTCCGGCCTGTCCGCGGGCCTGTTCACCGGCACCGCCACCGCGTACGTCCTGGAGCTCGCCCCACCCGGACACCAGGCCCGCGCGGGCTTCGTCGCGACCGCCGCCAACATCGGCGGCCTGGGCTGCGGACCGGTGCTGTCGGGACTGCTCGCCGAGTACACGGCCCACCCCCTGACCCTGCCGTTCGCCGTGCACCTGGTGCTGCTCGCCGCCTCCTTCACCGTCACCTGGCTCCTGCCGGAAACCGTCACCGGCGCCCGCCCGCTGCGCACCGCCCGGCCGCGCCGGCCGTCCCTGCCGCCGGAGGTCCGCGGGGTGTTCGTCCCGGCCGGCCTCGCCGCGTTCGCGGGCTTCTCCCTGCTGGGCGTCTTCACCTCCGTCAGCCCGGCCTTCCTCGCCCAGCGGCTGGGCGTCCACAGCCCGGCCGTCGTCGGTCTGATCGTCTGCACGGCCTTCTTCGCCTCCACCCTCGGCCAGCTCGTGGTGCCCCGGCTCGGCACCGCCCGGGCGATCCCGATCGGCTGCCTGGTGCTCATCGCCGGGCTGGCCCTGATGGCGGGCTCCCTCGCCTGGACGGCCCTGCCCCTGCTGGTGCTCAGCGCCCTGGTGGGCGGCGCCGGCCAGGGCATGGGCCTGCGCGGAGCCGTCGGCGAGATCGCCG
Source organism: Kitasatospora sp. NPDC088160 (assembly GCF_044741445.1). NCBI lineage: Bacteria > Bacillati > Actinomycetota > Actinomycetes > Kitasatosporales > Streptomycetaceae > Kitasatospora > Kitasatospora sp. NPDC088160. The sequence goes on from NZ_JBIUSS010000024.1 coordinate 94,663, forward strand.
CCGCGGCTCCCGCCGAGCACCGCGGCGGCGCCCTGTCGGCGCTCTTCGTGGTCGCCTACTTCGGCATCTCGATCCCGGTGATCGGTATCGGCCTGCTCACCGCGCCGATCGGCCTGGCCCGCGCCGGCCTGGTCTTCACCGCCTGCATGGCCCTGCTCGCCGCAGCCTCCGGCGCCTACCTGCTGCGCCGGGCCCGCGCCGGCTCCTGAACCGGCCGCGGCCCGGTGGCGCCCGCCCGCTTCCACGCGCTCTCGCGCAGCAGCCGCAGGCCGTTGAGGCCGACGATGACGGTCGAGCCCTCGTGGCCGAGGACGCCGAGCGGCAGGGGCAGGGTGGCGACCAGGTCCCACACGACCAGGCCGGAGATGAACACCGATGCGATCACCAGGTTCTGGACGACCAGCCGCCGGGCCGCCCGGGACAGCGCGATCACCGTGGGGACGGTCGCGAGTTCGTCGCGGACGACGACCGCGTCGGCGGTCTCCAGCGCCAGGTCGGAGCCCGCCCGGCCCATCGCGATGCCGGTGTGGGCGGCGGCGAGGGCGGGGGCGTCGTTGACGCCGTCGCCGATCACCAGCACCTTGCGCCCGGCCCGCTCCTGCTCCTGGACGGCGGCGACCTTGTCCTGGGGGAGCAGCCCGGCGCGGACGTCGGTGATGCCGACCTCGGCGGCGAGGCGGGCGGCGGCGCGCGGGTTGTCGCCGGTCACCAGCACCGGGGCGGCGCCGGTCAGGGCCGCCAGGGCGGTGACGGTGGCGGCGGCGTCGGGACGCAGGCGGTCGGCGATGCCGAGCACGCCGACCGGGACGCCGTCGCGCTGGACCAGGACGGCGGTGCGCCCGTCGCGCTCCAGCTCCTCGGCGACGGCGACGGCGACGGCTGCGGCGGTGGCCTCCGTCTCGGTGGAGGGCGCGTCGGCGGCGCCGTCGAGGAGCCGGGCGGGGGCGCCGACCGCGATGACGGCACCGGAGACGGTGGCGGTCACCCCGATGCCGGGGGTGGAGGCGAAGCCCTCGGCGACCGGCAGGTCGAGGCCGCGTCGGCGGGCGGCGTCGACCACCGCGCGGGCCAGCGGGTGCTCGCTGGGGTGCTCGGCGGCGCCCGCCAGGGCCAGCAGTTCGTCCTCGTCCAGGCCGCTGCCGGTGAGGGGGAGCAGGTCGGTGATCCGGGGAGTGCCCTCGGTGAGGGTGCCGGTCTTGTCCAGCGCCACCGCGTCGACCTGCCCGAGCCGCTCCATCACGACGGCGGACTTCACCAGGACGCCGTGGCGGCCGGCGTTGGCGATCGCGGACAGCAGCGGCGGCATGGTGGCCAGCACCACCGCGCAGGGCGAGGCGACGATCATGAAGGTCATCGCCCGCAGCAGCGAGCCGGTCACGGCGGCCCCGAAGGCCAGCGGGACCAGGAAGACGGCGAGGGTCGCGAAGACCATGCCCAGGGAGTAGCGCTGCTCGACCCTCTCGATGAACAGCTGGGTGGGGGCCTTGGTCTCCGAGGCCTCCTCGACCATGGCGACGATCCGGGCGATCACCGAGTCGGAGGCGTCGCGCTCGACCTTCACGCGCAGGGCGCCGGTGCCGTTCAGGGTGCCGGCGAAGACCTCGTCGCCCTGCTGCTTGGCGGCCGGCAGCGGCTCGCCGGTGATGGTGGCCTGGTCGATCTCGCTCGCGCCGTCCAGGACGCGGCCGTCGGCGCCGACGCGCTCGCCGGGGCGGATCAGGATGGTGTCGCCGACCACCAGGTCCTCGGTGGGGACGGTCTCCCCTCCGCCGTCGTCCAGCAGGCGGGTGGCGGTGGTGGGGGCGAGGTCGAGCAGGCCGCGTACCGAGTCCTGGGTGCGGGCGGTGGCCAGCGCCTCCAGCGCGCCCGAGGTGGCGAAGATGACGATCAGCAGCGCGCCGTCCATCACCTGCCCGATCGAGGCCGCGCCGATCGCGGCGACGATCATCAGCAGGTCGACGTCGAGCGTCTTCTCGCGCAGCGCCCGGAGGCCGGCCCAGCCGGGCTCCCAGCCGCCGGTGCCGTAGGCGATCGCGTACAGCGGCCCCCAGGCCCAGGCCGGGGCGCCGGTCAGCTGGAGCGGCAGGGCGGTCAGGAAGGCGACGGTCGCGGCGGCGGCCCAGCGGGCCTCGGCCAGCGCGAAGACGCGCGTACGGCGCTTGGGAGCGGCGCCGCCGCGCGGGGCTGCGGCGGCTGGGCGCTCGGTGAGGGTTGCGGACATTGCTGTGGTGTTCCTCCACGCGGGCAGGACGGGGCGACGCGTCGACCATACAGGAATACATGAACAGCTCTTCATTTATTCCCGCTGGATTGACCCTCCCGGGTGATGCGGTTGTCGCCCCCGCCGGGCACGCCCTAGTTGGCCCGCGCGGCGAGGCCCTGCGGCCAGTGGCGGTGGTACTGGTCGATGACGTAGTCGTGGCCGTGGAGCCAGCCGTCCGTGGCCGGGTGGGCGTCGGTGAGGTGGGGGTGGCCCGGGGGCAGGTCGGCGTGGACGTGGTCGAGCCTGGCGGGGTCGCGGGCGGGCCAGATCGCGGTGGCGGCGGTGGCGGCGAGCAGGGCGATGGCGCCGAGGACGACGGCCGTCACCGGGAGGCCGGCGCCGGCGGCGAGCCAGCCGGCGAGGGGGTAGGTGAGCAGCCAGCAGCTGTGCGAGAGGGAGAACTGCGCGGCGAAGGCGGCGGGCAGGTCCGCGTCGGCGGCGGAGCGGCGGATCAGGCGCCCGCCCGGCGTGAGGACGGCGGAACAGGCGGCGCCGATCGCGGCCCAGGACGCCAGCAGTGCGGCCCAGGACCAGCCGCCCGGGGCCGCGGCGGTGACGGCGGCGACGGCGGCCAGGACGGCGGGGAGCGCGAAGGCGGCCGGGAGCATGACGGCGCGGTCGGAGAGCCGTCGCAGGAGTCGGGGCAGGAGCAGGGCGGTCAGCATGGAGCCGGCACCGTAGGTGCCCAGGGCGAGCGAGACCGCGCCCGCCGGGCGGTGGAAGTGCTCGCGGACCGCGACGACGGTGTCGACGAAGACGATCGCCCCGGCGGCGGCGACCGCGAGGTCGAGGGCGAGCAGGGCCCGCAGGCGCGGGGTGGCCCAGAACAGGCGGGCGCCGAAGGCGGCCTTGGCGTGGACGCCGCCGGTCCGCTCGACGGGGGCGGGCTTGGGAAGGGCGACGGAGACGACCAGGGTGGCGGACGCGAGGAAGCCCGCGGTGGTGCCGGTGAACAGCCAGGTGTACGGGACCAGGGCGAGCAGGCCCGCGGCGAGCGCGGGACTGAACAGGGACTCCAGGTCGTAGGCGAGGCGGGACATCGACAGCGCCTGGGTGTAGTCCCGTTCGGCCGGCAGCACCTCGGGGATGGTGGCCTGGAAGGCCGGTGTGAAGGCGGCCGAGGCGGCCTGGAGCAGGAAGATCAGGACGTAGATCTGCCAGGCCTGGCTGACGAACGGCAGGGCGAGCGCGACGGCGGCGCGGGTGAGGTCCATCGCCACCAGCAGCGTTCGGCGCGGAACGCGGTCGGCGAGGGCTCCGACCACCGGTGCGACGGCCACGTAGGCGACCATCTTGACGGCCAGCGCGGTGCCGAGGACCGCTGAGGCGTCGGCGCCGGCGATGTCGTAGGCGAGCAGGCTCAGCGCCACGGTGGCCAGGCCCGTGCCCACCAGGGCGATGACCTGGGCTGCGAACAGGTGGCGGTAGGTGCGGTTGCGCAGTGTGGACAGCATCGGCCCCGTCCCGGTCGGCGGCGTGGTGAGGCGGCACCATCGTAGCCAACACGTGCATACGTGTGCACGTGTTGGCTACGGTGGTGCGGCTCTCGCTGCCGTTCCGGGCTGCGGGGGTGGGTCGGTCGTGCGGCGGGTCAGTCGTGCGGCGGCAGGGAGCCGATCTGGTGGTCGGCGACGTTCAGCGCCTCGTCGACCAGCCGCCGGAGGTGCCCGTGGCGCAGCGAGTAGACGACGCGGCGCCCGTCCCTGCGCGTGGTGACCAGGCCCGCGAGGCGGAGCTTCGCGAGGTGCTGGCTGACGGAGGTGCGCGGGGCCCCGCACGCCTCGATGAGGGAGGTGACGTCGGCCTCGCCCGCGCCGAGCCGGTGCAGCAGCGCGAGCCGGGTGCGGTCCGCGAGCAGGGCGAGGACGGACGCGGCGACGTCCAGCCGCTCGCCGCTGCCCTGCCCCTGTTCCTGCGAGCCGTGTGCAGCTGCTAGGTCGGTGCTTGTGCTCATGTGCTCATCGTAGATCGGCGCGCGCCCGATGCGTGCACGCGTGCGCACGTGATGGCTCCGCGCTGTCGGGGCCGCCGGGGCGGGCCCGGCTCTCGGGGTGTTCAGCGACCGGGGCCCCAGCGGGCTTCGAGCCGGCGGGTGCCGTCGGGGGTGGTGACGGCCCGCCAGCTGGCCCGCATCCGCACCGTGCGGCGAGCGGCGCCGGCGCCCCTGGAGGCGGTCGGGGCGCCCACGGCCTGGAGCACGGAATTGTCCAGGGGGCTGTCGGCGAGCCTGCGCACGATCGCGGACAGGGTCGCGGCGACCGAGCCGCGCGCCGGTGCGGATGCGGGCCAGCTGGCGGGGAGGGGCTGGCGGCGGTGGAAGGCGCCGAGAACGGCCACGGGGACCTCACCTTCGTTGACGTATCGTCCGACGCGGCGGATCGATCGGGTGTGGGCGGCTGAGGGCGTGTCTTGTGGATGCTCCGGAGGGCGGTGACGGGGCGCCGGGCCCGCGTCAGCCGGGCGGGGACGAGTCCGAGCCTAGGCCGCGGACCCTCGGGGGGTGGGCGATCCTGACGCCCCCTTGACTGCGCGGGCGTCGTCACTGACGGTGTCCTGACGGCGGCCCCGCGTATCGAGGGCCTCCGGCCCGGACGCGATCGCGCTCCGGCGGGGCGGCGCGTCGGGCGGACGGCCGTCGATACGCGGGCGAGGGGAGGGAGAGCCATGGCAGGCCGGTCAGACGGCGCCGGCGCGGTCCGCGACGGCCGGGGGGCGAACGATTGGGACGGGACGGGTTCGTTCACTAACATCGACAGTGGCCCTGGATATAGGGAACACATCCGTTCATTGCGGACAGCCGGTGAACGGGCGTGTCGAGAGGTGGAACCGAAGAAGGTGCGCAGCCATGCCCGCTGAACCCGCAGTCGCGCGCGGACCGGCGACGGGCGCCCCGCTCCGCAGGCGCGGCGAGGCGCTGGAGAACGCCATCTTCGAGGCCGCCCTCCAGCAGCTCACCGCCGACGGCTACGCCCGGCTCACCATGGAGGGCGTCGCCGCCGCCGCGCAGACCGGCAAGGCCGCGCTCTACCGGCGCTGGCCCTCCAAGGAGGAACTGGTCAAGGACGCGCTGCGCGCCTGCCTGCCCCCGGCCGGCCCGCCGCCCGACACCGGCGGCCTGCGAGGGGACCTGCTGGAGGTGGTGACCAGGCTGCGCGCGGCGATGCTGAGCGAACCCGGGGCCGCCGTGCGGGCCATCATGGGCGAGCTGGACCGGCACCGGGCCCACACCTTCCTGGCGATCGTGCTGGAGCGGGTGGTGGAGCCCACCGCCGCGCTGATCGCCGAGGTGCTCGCCCGCGGTGCCACCCGGGGCGAGGTCCGCCCCGGGTCCGTCACCCCCCTGGTCACCGACGTCGTCCCGGCGCTGATGCTGTACCGGATCAAGATGTGCGGCGGCGCGCCGGCGCAGCTCGACCCGGCGGAGATCGTCGACGAGGTGCTGCTGCCGATCGTCCGTCCGTGACGGACGGTCAGGCCGATGGCTGATGGCCGACGGCCGGTCCGGGGTGGGCCCCGGACCGGCCGTGGCCGTGCGGGCGGGCCGTCAGCCGGCGTCGGACGGCGCCTGGGCCGGGACGGCGGGCGCCGGCCCGGAGCCCGCCTCGGCGGCCCGGGCGGCGGAGGCCTCGAAGAAGCGCAGCAGCTCCACCGGGAACGGAAGCACCAGCGTCGAGTTCTTCTCCGCCGCGACCTCGACCACCGTCTGCAGCAGCCGCAGTTGCATCGCCGCCGGGGTCTCGGACATCGTGACGGCGGCCTCGGCGAGCTTGGCGGCGGCCTGGAACTCGCCGTCCGCGGTGATGATCCGGGCCCGCCGCTCGCGGTCGGCCTCCGCCTGGCGGGCCATCGAGCGCTTCATCGAGTCGGGCAGGCTGACGTCCTTGATCTCCACCCGGTCGATGTGCACGCCCCACCCGGTGGCCGGGCTCTCCAGCATGACCTCCAGCCCCTGGTGCAGGTTCTCCCGGCCGGAGAGCAGATCGTCCAGCTCGCTCTTGCCGATGATCGAGCGCAGCGAGGTCTGGGCGACCTGAAGCATCGCGAAGGAGTAGTTCTGGACGTCCACCGTGGCCTTGACCGGCTCGACGACGCGGAAGTACAGCACGGCGTCGACGCTGACGGAGACGTTGTCCTTGGTGATGCCCTCCTGGGCGGGCACCGGCATGGTGACGACCTGGACGTTGACCTTGCGCATCCGGTCGACCACCGGCACCAGCAGGGTGAGGCCCGGCTGGCGGACCTGCTCGCGCACCCGGCCGAGCCGGAACACCACGCCGCGCTCGTACTGCTGCACCACCCGCACGCCGGTGATCAGCCAGAACAGCGCCAGCACGACGACGAGAACGACAATTGCCACGTTCGTCCGACCTTCCCCGTAGCGGCGCAGCCCGGGCCGGGTCCGGAACGGGCCCTGTCGCGCGGGTGCGAGCCGCGCAGGACAGTATGCGCCCCGGCCGCGGGGATCGACAGCCGCGTGCGCCGGGGATCCTGACGGGCCGTCCGCTCCGCCGGTCGGTCCGTTCGGCGACGCCGCGGACGGCGGGCGGGTGGGCACCCTTCTCGGTGCCCACCCGCCCGCCGCCGCCCCGGCCTACCCCGCCGAGGCCGCCTGGACGCCCTGGAGGGCGGACACCAGGGCGTCGACGTCCTGCACGGTGTTGTACAGGGCCAGCGAGGCCCGCACCGCGCTCTGCAGGCCGAAGGCGGCGAGCGCCGGCTGCGCGCAGTGGTGCCCGGCGCGCACCGCGATGCCCTGCTGGTCGAGCGCCCCGGCCAGGGCCATCGGGTCGGTGCCGGCGAGCAGGAAGGTCAGCACCCCGATCTTCTCCGGCGCGTCGCCGATCAGGCGCAGCCCGGGGACGGTCGCCAGCGCGCCCATGGCGTACGCGGTGAGCTGTTCCTCGTACGCGGTGGCGGCCTGGCGGTCCAGCCCGGCCAGGTACCGCAGCGCCGCCCGCAGGCCGGCCACCCCGCCGATGTGGCCGGTGCCCGCCTCCAGCCGGTGCGGTACGGGCGCGTAGGAGGTCTCCTCGAAACCCACCGAGTCGATCATGTTGCCGCCGCCCTGCCACGGGGGCATGGCCTCCAGCAGCTCGCGCTTGCCGAAGAGCACGCCGATGCCGGTCGGGGCGAAGATCTTGTGCCCCGAGAAGGCGTAGAAGTCGGCGTCCAGCGCGGTGACGTCCACCGGGAAGTGGCTCACCGCCTGTGCGCCGTCCACCAGGACCTTGGCGCCGTACCGGTGCGCCAGCGCGGTCATCTCGGCCACCGGCGGGACCGTTCCCAGCACGTTCGAGGCGTGGGTGAGCGCGACGAGCTTCGTCCGCGACCCGAGCAGGTCCCGGTAGGCGTCCTGGTCGAGCTGCCCGTCGGGGAGCAGCGGGATCGGCCGGATCCGGGCCCGGCGCTCCTTGGCGATCAGCTGCCAGGGCACCAGGTTGGAGTGGTGCTCGGCCGCCGAGACCAGGATCTCGTCGCCCACGCCGAGGTTGGCGCGGCCCCAGGACTGTGCCACCAGGTTGACGGCCTCGGTGGTGCCCCGGACGAAGACGATCTCGCCGGCGTCCTGGGTGCCGAGCAGCTTGGCGGCCTCCTCGCGGCCCTCCTCGTAGACCTGGGTCGCCTGCTTGGCGAGGGTGTGTGCACCGCGGTGGACGTTGGAGGTGCCCATCGAGTAGTGCTCGGCGACCGCCTCGGCCACCTGGCGCGGCTTGAGGGTGGTGGCCCCGTTGTCGAGCCAGACCAGCGGGTGGCCGTTCACCTCCCGGTGCAGCTGGGGGAAGTCCCGCCGGACGGCCTCGACGTCGAACCCGCCCGGCGGTGCGGAGGGCGGGGTGGCGGGGTCGGCCCGGGCCGCCTGGTCCGGCTGCTGCGGCAGCCAGTACCGCGGACCGCCCGCCGCGTGGGCGAGCGCTGCGGGCAGCGGGACCGGGCCGGGTACCAGGCCGCTTCCCGGGCCCGTCGAGGAGCCGGTGTCGAGCGGCGGTCGACCCACTCCGGTGACCCCGGTACCGCGCCCGAATCCGTCAGGAGTAGTCATGGTAGTTCGACACCTCGACGTTCTGGAGCACCGCGATGGCGTCGTCCACCAGCGCGGCGGCCGAGAAGTAGCTGGTGACCAGGTACGAGGTGATGGCCTGCCGGTCCACGCCCATCGCCCGCACCGAGAGGCCCGGCTCCACCTCGTCCGGGACCTTCGACGGGCGCAGGCCCACCACGCCCTGACGGTCCTCGCCGACCCGCATCAGCAGGATGTTCGTGGTGCCGGGCGCCGAGGTGGCCGAGCCCTTCAGGTCGAGCTTGTCGGAGGGCAGCAGCGGGACGCCGCGCCAGGTCAGGAACGGACTGCCGAAGAGTTCCACGATCTGCGGCGGCACCCCGCGCCGGGTGCACTCGCGCCCGAACGCGGCGATCGCCCGCGGGTGGGCGAGGAAGAACGCCGGCTGCTTCCAGACCCGGGCCAGCAGCTCGTCCATGTCGTCCGGGGTCGGCGCGCCCTTGCGGGTGCGCACGCGCTGGTTGGGCACGACGCTGTTGAGCAGCCCGTACTCGGGGTGGTTGAGCATCTCCCACTCCTGGCGCTCGCGCAGCGCCTCGGTGGTCAGCCGCAGCTGGGCCTGGACCTGGTCGATCGAGGAGTTGTAGACGTCCGCGACCCGGGTGTGCACCTTGAGGACGGTTTGCGCGATACTCAACTCGTACTCGCGGGGGGCCTCCTCGTAGTCCACGAAGGTCTCCGGCAGGTACGGCTCGCCGGAGTGGCCCGAGGTGAGGTCGATCGGGTGCTCGCGGTCGGCGGGCTCCCGGCGGTCGTTGCCGAAGGCGTCCAGCTGAGCGCGCAACGACGGCTCACGGTCGGCGAGTTCGACGAGCATCCGGCGGTCGAGGGAGAGCACGGTACACGCGCTGACCGCCTTGACCCGGTAGGGCATCGGGGTGCCGTCGACCCAGGCGGTGGCGTCGAAGAAGTCGCCGTCGCCGAGGACGGCGATCAGGGCGTCCGAACCGTACTCCCCGGTGGCGCGCTGCTCGGCTCGCCCGAACGCGATGAGGTGCAGCTGCTCGGCGGGGGCACCGGCGTCGACGATCAGCTCGCCGGGCGCCACCTCGCGCTCGACGAAGCCGTTGGCGAGGGCGGTGAGCAGCGGGCTGTCCACCTGGCTGAGGAAGGGCAGCTCGCGCAGGTCCTCGGCGATCACCCGGGAGGCGCCGTCGCCGTTGACGTAGGTGCTGATCTGCCCGTCGCCGAGGATGAAGCCCCGGCGGCGGTTGACCCGGTAGACCCCGGCCTCCAGGTCCACCCAGGGCAGGGCGCGCAGCAGGTAGCGGGGGGTGATCCCGAGCATCTGCGGCGCGGTCTTGGTGGTGGTGGCCAGGTTCCTGGCGGCTGAGGTGCTGAGACTCTGCCTGCTCTGCTGACTCTGCTGGACGGTCTCGGTCGTCATGGCTGGCCCCTGTTCTGGTCGGGAGAACTGAGTTGGCGTCAAGTTCGTTGCGGAGGCGGGGATTCGGCCTCGGCCGACCCGCCGCGACGATTGTTCCGGCCGCACCGAGGGGGCGTGAGCGTGTTCGATGAGGGGCCGTGAGGACCGGTGCAAACCATCGGGTGTGCACCGTCGCCAAACTCACCCGATCGTATGAATTTATCTATAAGCAGATGTGAGATGTTCGAAAGTTGATCTTGGAGCTGGCCGGGTCGGGGCCCGTGCCCTCGGCCCGCCACCGGTCCCGGCCCGCGTCGAACATCCCGGCCGGGGCCGACACGCACGGCGCCCCGCCGTTCCTCGACTTGGCGCACGCCGGGCGCTTGGATGGATCCGGCCTGGTCACCGCCCGGACACGACCCCGGGACACGACCTCGGGCACCCGCCGGCAAGCCGAGGAGCCACCACCGTGAACGACACCCCTGACGCCGTCGACCGGGCCGAACCCGCCGCCGTGGCCGGCCGGATCGCCGAGCGGCGCGAACAACTCGGCCTCAGCGAGGACGACCTCGCCCACCAGGCGGCCATGGCCCCCCGCTACCTCCGCTACCTACTCGAAGCCGGACCGGCCTTCGATCCCGGCGGCTTCGTCCGGATCGCCGCCGCACTCGGCCTCAGCCGCGGCGAACTGCTCGAAGGCCGCGCCGACGCCCCGCCCGGCCAGGGCGGCCCTGGCCCGCACCCGCGGCTGTTCGGCCTGACCGAACCCGAGTGCTGGGAGCTGATCGGCACCCACGGCGTCGGCCGCATCGCCCTGCCGCTCCAGCCGGGCCCGGTCGTCGTCCCCGTCAACTACGTCGTCGACGACGCCGCCATCGCCTACCGCACCACCGAGCGAGGCGCCCCGGCCGAGGGCACCTCGCTCTCCTTCCAGATCGACCACATCGACGAATACCTCGGCCGGGGCTGGAGCGTCCTCCTCCTCGGCACCGCCCACCACGTGCACGACCCCGCCGTCCTGCACCACCTGGCCGGCCTCCCCGGCGCCATCCCCTGGGCCGGCGGCGACCGGACCTGCTGGATCCGGATCAGCCCGGACGAGATCACCGGCCGCCGCCTGGTGAGCGACTGAACGGTCCGTTCCGGTCGCCGGGAATCGCGGTGCTGAGCGGCCGAGTTGGCGGTGTCGAACCCCTGTCGCGGACCGGTCGGCGTGGCTAGCATGAGGCGCCAACCGCAAGGAACACCGGCCCAGGCCCCCTCTTGCGGGTCACGTCGCATCAGCGTGCCCAGGTGTCCCGCGCGCCCGGCGTGATCCAGGAGAGCAGGTCCAACCCCCAAGGGAGGAACCACCCATGAGCGCAGTGGTGACCGAGATCCGCGACGCAGGCCTGCTGGACATCGACGAGGACGCCATCGTCTTCGAGGACGAGCACGACGCGGACCTCGCCCCGGTCGCGTGTCTCGCCGACCCGTGGGTCACCTACGTTCCGACGCGCTTCGAGTGCGCCGTGGACTGCTGACCCGTACCGAGGAAGCGGACCGGGGGAGGGGCGGAGCGATGACCACACCACCCGACCCCGGCTCCGCCGAGGCACTGCGGCGCCGGGTCGCCGACCTGGCGGCCGCCGCGCCCGGCCCGCGCCGCCCGCTGCACACCGACGGGCAGTGGTGGTACCTCCAGGACCCGCGGATGCCGGCGCGCGCCCACGGCTGGAAGCTCCACCTGTCCGCCCGGCAGGGCCAACTCCCGCAACTGCTGGACGCGGTGGTCCCGATCCTGCTGCGCCGCACCTGCGACGCGAAGTTCGCGGCGGGCGCGGCCGTGCTGCGGGAGCTCAACAGCGGGCTGCGCGGCCCCGCGGCCGTGGGCAAGGCCGTCACGGTCTACCCGGACGAGGCGGACCTCGTCGCGCTGGGAACGGAGTTGGCCCGGGCGCTGGCCGGCTGGGCCGGGCCCCGGGTGGTGAGCGACCGCCGGCTCCGGCCGGACGCGCCGGTCTACTACCGCTACGGACTGTTCCGGGTCACGGACGACGGCGCCGACTACGGCATGACCGGCCCGGACGGGTCGGTCTTCCCCGGCCTGGCCGAAGCCCGCTACCGCCAACCGCCCTGGGCGAGCGACCCGTTCACACCCGTCGCGGCCGCCGCCCGGCCGCCGACCACCCGGGTCGGCGAGGGCCGGTACCGGATCACCGCAGGGATCACCCGCTCGCCGAACGGCCACGTCTACCGCGCGGTCGAACTCGCCACCGGGCGCGAGGTGGTGGTCAAACAGGCCCGTGCCCACGTCGGCGAGGACGGCGCGGGCACCGACGCGCGCGGCCGGCTCCGGCACGAACGCCGGGTGCTCACCGCCCTGGCCGGGGTGCCCGGGGTACCGGTGCTGGTCGACTACTTCCGGCACGGCGCCGACGAGTACCTGGTCAGCGGCGCGTGCGGGCCGCGCGACCTGCGGCGCGACGTCCTCGCCGCGGGCCCGTACGACCCCGGGCCGGGCACCGGCGGGCGCGACTGGTGGGACCTGGCGCGCGGACTGCTGCGGATCCTGGACGCGGTGCACGCGCGCGGCGTGGTGGTCTGCGACCTGAAACCCGCGAACGTGGTGCTCGGCGCCGCCGGCCGCTGCTCGCTGGTCGACTTCGGTGTCAGCGCCCTCGACGGCGCCCGACCGCCCGGGGCCACGGCGGGCTACGGGCTGCCCGGCGCCACCGGGACCGACCCCACCGAGGACTACTACGCGCTGGGCACCACGCTGCACCACGCCCTCACCGGCCTCGACCCGGTGGTGATCGACCCCGACCCGGCGACCAACCGTGACCGCACCCTGGCCTGTCTGCGCGCGGCCCTCCCCGGCCCTTCGGACTCGGCGGATTCCGCGGTGGCCCTGGTCGCGGGCCTGGTGAGCCCGGACGGGGACCGGCGCTCGGCCGCCGCCGCCGGCCTGCGGGGCGGGAGGCCGCTCGGCCGACCCCCGGCACGGCGCTCGGCCGGGCCGCGGCGGGCCCCGCTCGGCGAGGCCGTCGACCACACCGTCGGCACCTGCGTGCGGATGGCCCGCGAGCTGGTCGCCACCGACCCGCGCGCCGCCGAACCCCGCACCCTGCTGTCGCTCTACGACGGGGCCGCCGGCCTCGGCCTCGAACTGCTGGAGCACGCGGACCGCCCCGACGCCCGGGCCGCCGCCACCGCCCTGGCCGACTGGACGGCCGGCCACCCGGCGCTCGACCGCCTCGACGGCTCGCTCTACCAGGGCCGGGCGGGCGCCGACCTGTTCCTCGCCCGGGCCGCCGCCACCCTCGGTACGGAGCCGCCCGGCACGAAGTCCCCGTACCACCGCCACCACGAGCCCGCCGGGGCCGACCAGATCGCCGGGGCGGCCGGGATCGGCACCGCCCACCTGCTGCTCGCCGCCCTCGGCCGGGACACCGACCGGCACCTCGCGGCGGCCGCCGCGTGCGCTACGGCACTGACCGCCCGGCCCCTCGACGATCCCGGCGAGGAGCCCAACCCCGGCACCGCCGCCCTCGCCGAGGGTTTCGCGCACGGCCGCGCGGGCATCGCCCACTTCCTCCTCGCCCGGCCCGACGAGGCGTCCCGCCGGACCGCCCGCCGCATCGTCGACGGACTCGCCGCCGACCTTCCCCGCCTCAGCGCGGCCGCCCTGCGGCCCGGGGCGACCCGCCGCTACCTCTCCTGGTGCCGGGGCCTGGCAGGCCTCGGCACGGTCCTCGTCCAGGCCGGAATCCGGTACGGCGACGACACCCTCCTCGCCCTGGCCGCCGACGCGGCCGACACCTGCCGGACGCTCGCCCCGCGCACCGCCCTGGTGGTCCGCTGCTGCGGCCTGGCCGGAGTCGGCGACCTCCTCGTGGACCTCGCCGCGGCCACCGGCGACTCCCGCCACTGGCACGCGGCGGAGCAGCTGGCAGCCCTGCTCCTCACCCGCGCCGGCGGGCCGGCGGGCCGCCCGGTCTTCCCCGGCGGCGACCCGACCGCAGAGTCCCGCGCCTGGGCGGTCGGGACACCCGGAGTGCTGACGTTCCTGCGCCGGCTGTCCCGTCGCGGCGGCCCGGTGCCCGGACTGCTGCCGCTGGCGTGAACCGGCCGAGGTCGGCGATCGGGTCGGACGGGCGGACGTTCTGCGGCCGGTCGACCGAGGCCCGGTGGCCCACCGCTCAGCCGCGGTCGAGGAGTTCGCGGATCCGGGCGGCGACCACGTCGGGCCGCTCGCCCTGGATGAAGTGGCCGGCGGCGACGGTCTCGTAGCGGCCGTCGGGGAGGGTTTCGGTCCAGCGGCGCTGGTGTTCCTGGAGGGCGGGGTGGGTGCGTTCGCCGCCTCGGCGGGGACGGTCGGCGGACAGCAGGACGGTCGGGCAGACGGGGGGTGCCGGGGGTTCGGCGCGCAGCCGGGGGACGGCGGCCGCGACGGCGCGGAACTCGCGGCGGGTCTGGGCGAGGCCGGCCGGGACGAAGTCCTCGGCGAGCATGGTCTCGTAGGTGTCGGTGGGGAAGACCCGGCGGGCGGTGCCGCTGAGCAGACGGGCCACCAGGCGGCTGCGGACCAGGGGTTGGCCGATGGCGAGCGTGCGGTCGACGCGGCGGGCGATCTGGTCGATGGTGTCGAAGGCGGGCGCGGTCTCCGGTGTGGTGTCGACCATCAGGATGCCGCGCAGCCGGGGCGCGAGGCGCTGGTACGCGAGGCGGGCGACCAGGCCGCCCATGCTGTGGGCGACCAGGACGAACCGGCCGGGGGCGACGGCCTCGGCGAGGGCGACCAGGTCGGCCGCCAAGTCGTCGAGGTCGAGGGGGGCGTCGGTGCGGGCGCTGCGGCCGAAGCCGGCGCGGTCGTAGGCGACCAGCCGGGCACGGTCCGCGAGCAGCGGCAGGACCGGGTCCCAGGAGACGCGGCCGAGGCCCTGGCCCGACTCGAAGAGCACGACGTCCGTGCCGTGTCCGGACTCCTCGACGTAGAGCGATCGCCCGTTGACGGTGATGGCCCGCCCGTTCGTCTGGCGCATGGTGCTTCCCCCCTGGGAACCGGCACCCGGGTCGTCTCCCGGGCGCACTGTTTTCATCTTTGATAAAGATAGCGACTGTGAAATCGTGGGGCAATGGACCTCGACGCGGTAGACCTCCTCCTCCACCCGGTGCGCCTGCGTGTGGTGCACGCTCTCGCCGGCGGGCAGGTGCTCACCACGTCGCAGCTGTGCGAGCGGCTGTCCGGCGTGTCGAAGGTGACGGTGTACCGGCACGTCGCGCTGCTCGCCGAGGCCGGCTTCCTGGAGGTCGCCGAGGAGCGCCGGGTGCGCGGCGCCGTCGAGCGGCACTACCGGCTGCGCGAGGACCGTCCGGTCGTGGACGCCGCCGTGGCCGCCACGATGACGCGGGAGGACCACCGCCGGGGCTTCGCCGCCGCGATGGCCGTCCTGATCGCCGAGTTCAACGCCTACCTCGACCGCGAGGACGCCGACCCGGCCGCCCAGGGAGTGGCCTACCGGCAGGGCACGTTCTGGCTCGACCCGGCGGAACTCGCCGAGTTCAGCGGCGAGTTGCGTGCCGTCCTGGAGCCCCGGCTGGCGAACGGGCCGGGGCCGGGCCGGGAGCCGTACCTGCTCAGCCCGATCCTCTTCCCCGCCGCGCCGCCGGCCGCCGGCCCGTCCCCGATGGAGTAACACGAAACGGCGGGGGGGGGGCGCCCCGCCCCCCCGGGGGGGGGGGCGCGCGGGGGGGCGCCGGGGGGGGGCCCGGCCGGGGGGGGCCGCCCCCCCGGGCGGGGGGGGGGGGCGCCGCCGCCCGCGCCCGCCCCCCCCGGGGGCCCGGGGCCCGGGCCGGGGCGGGCCCCCCCACCCCGCCCCCGCGCCCTCCCCCCCCCCCCCGGCCCGGCCCGCCGCCGTTTCGCGCCGGGCGCGGGCCCGGTCAGGCCTTCTTGACCACGTTCGACTTGAGCTGCATCGCGCCGAACCCCTCGATCCGGCAGTCGATGTCGTGGCCGTCGACGCCGTCGACCAGACGGATGTTGCGGACCTTGGTGCCCGCCTTGATGCCGGAGACGCTGCCCTTGACCTTGAGCGCCTTGACGACGGTCACGGTGTCGCCGTCGCTGAGCACGTTGCCGACCGCGTCCCGGATCACCCGCTCGCCCGGGCCGGCCGGTTCGGCGGCGCCGCCTGCCGCGGGCATCCACTCGTGGCCGCACTCCGGGCAGACCATGAGGGCGTTCATCTCATAGGTGTACTCGCTGGAGCACGACGGGCACGGGGGGAGGTGGTCGCTCATGCGCGCGGGCTGTCCTCTCGGGTCGGGCCGGGGGTCGGCGGCTCGCCAGCATGTATGAAGTTGAAGAATTTTTCAAATCGCTTGTTCGACCGCGTCCGACCGCGGACGGTGACGTTCCCGGCCGGGCGTGCGCGGGCCGTGGACGCGGGTGCCCGATGACTGGTATCCAGGCCACTGGCAGCGCGACTGGCGGCCGACCGGTGCCCACCTCCCCCCGCGGGCTCACCAGCCCACGGACGGACGGGTGTTGAGGCCGGGCCAGGACGTACAACCAGGAAAGCGGAGACGATGCGCAGAGTTCTGATCGTCGGCGCGGGGCAGGCCGGCCTCCAACTGGCCCTGGGGCTCCAGGCCCACGGCTACGACGTGACGGTGATGACCGACCGCGACGCGGACGCGGTCCGGAGCGGCCGGGTGCTGTCCACCCAGTGCATGTTCGACGCCGCGCTGCGGACCGAACGCGACCTCGGCCTGGACCTCTGGGCGGACACCGCACCCCGGATCGAGGGCGTCGGAGTCTCCGTCGCCGGGCCGGAGTCCGCGCGGGTGATCGACTGGGTCGGGCGCCTGGACGCGCCCGCGCAGTCCGTCGACCAGCGGCTGAAGATGCCCGCCTGGCTGGAGACCTTCGCCGGGCGCGGCGGCCGGGTCGTGGTCCGCCCGGTGACCGTCGGCGACCTCGAACACCTCTCCGGCTCCTACGACCTGGTCCTGGTCGCGGCCGGAAAGGGCGACCTGGCCGCGATGTTCGAGCGCGACCACGAGCGCTCCCGCTACGACCGGCCGCAGCGCGCGCTGGCCGCCAGCTACGTGTACGGGCTCGGCCCGCGCCCCGAGCACGACTTCCCCGCCGTCCGCTGCAACGTGGTGCCCGGCGTCGGCGAACTGTTCGTCATGCCGGCGCTGACCGCGGCCGGCCCGTGCGACATCCTGCTCTGGGAGGCCGCCCCGGGCGGCCCGGCGGACGCCTTCGACGGGGTCCGCGACCCGGCCGAACACCTGCGGGTGACGCTCGACCTGATGAAGGCCTTCACTCCTTGGGAGTATGACCGCGCCCGGGCCGGAATCGAACTCACCGACGCCGGCGCCACCCTCGCCGGGCGCTTCACCCCCGTCGTCCGCCACCCGGTCGGCGAACTGCCCGGCGGCGGAGCGGCGCTGGGCGTCGCGGACGTCGTCGTCCTCAACGACCCGATCACCGGCCAGGGCTCCAACAACGCCGCCCGGTGCGCGGCCGGCTACCTCGACGCGATCCTCGCGCACGGCGACAAGCCGTTCGACCGCGACTTCATGCGGGCCGCCTTCGACCGCTTCTGGCAGACCGTGCGCCCCAGCACCGTCTGGAGCAACGCGATGCTCGCGCCGCCGCCCGAGCACGTCCTGCACCTGCTCGGCGCCGCCGGTCAACTCCCGCCCGTCGCCGACCGGTTCGCCAACGCCTTCAACGACCCGGCCGACCTGGAGCAGTGGTTCCTCGACCCCGCGAAGGCGGCCGCCTACCTGGAGTCGTTCACCCCGCAGGACTGACCGGCGCGGACTGACCCGCGCGGCGGCTGGCGTGGATCGGTCGGGGCACCCGAGCGGGACGACGGGCCCGTCCGGTCAGCGTGAGTGGGCGGCGAGGCTGAGCAGCAGGTGGGCGGATTCGGGGTGGTGGAAGTCGGAGTGGGCGCCCGCCGGGTTGAGGCGGGTGGCCAGGCCGCCGCGGTAGACCCGGGCGGCGTCGATGTTGACGATCGGGTGGTCCAACTCGGCGTGCGGGTACGGGGAGGCGGTCGGGCGCAGCCGGGTGCTGAACTGGGGGACGGGGGCGACGCCGGTGCCGGAGTGGCCGATGCCCGGGCGGCCCTCGGCGCGCAGGTGCCAGAAGCCGGTGGCGCGGTCCCAGCGGGAGTGGGTGAGCACCAGCGGGCCGCGCAGCGGGGCGCCGGGCCGGCCGGGGCCGAGGAACAGCCGGGGGAAGAGGTGGGTGAAGGCGTCGCGGGGCGCGGCCATCTGGAAGATCAGCGCGCTGTCGACGGTGAACGGCCGGGTGGGGTCGCCCGGCCGGCTCCAGCCCAGCACCGGTGGCCCGGCGGGCCGGTCGGCCGCGTACTGGACGGCCTCGCAGAGGAAACGGCCGCCGAAGGAGTGGCCGACCAGGTGCAGGTACTGGCCGTTGCGGTTGGCCAGGACGCGGGGCGCGGCCGGGTCGCCGCGGTCGGCGTCCAGGTAGCCGAGCAGGTGGCCCAGGACGCGCCCGGCCTGCCCCTGGGCGCTCATGGCGTGCGCCCGGGCCCGGATCCGGCGGTAGCCGGCCGGCGACGGCAGGCTGGAGGACGGCCAGCGCACCACCACGCACCACGGGCGGAACCCCCTGGTCAGCCCGGGGTAGGCGGTCGGCGCGGACCGGTGCAGGGCGGCGGCCTCGGTGAGCAGGGCGGCGGCCGAGCGGTCGGCGGCGGCGGGGCTGGTCTGCCAACCGTGGACGTAGACGTAGACGTCGGTCGCCCGCGGGGGGATGCGCAGGTGCCGGGCGAGGTGTTGGGCGATCCGGGCCTCGGGCACCGGCGTGCGGGTGCCGGGGACGAGCAGCCGGCCCTCCTCGTCCAGGTCGACGGTGGCGGTGGCGATGGGCGTGGGCGCCGTCACGGGGTCAGCTCCAGGATGCTGTCGAGGCCGCAGTGCAGGGAGTAGGTGAGCGCCAGCGGGTTGCGGTACTCGCGGGCGAACCACCGGACCAACTGCTGGGTGATCTCGCCCGCCGTGGACTCCCCGGTCAGGTAGAGGTCGAGGAAGGCGAAGGCGTACTCGGCGGCGAAGACCTGCGGGATCTCGATCTGCGGGCCGAGCACGCCGTTGGCGCCGAGGTCGACCAGCGCCCGGCCGAGGTGCTCCAGTTCGGCGGCCGTGGACTGCCCGGTGTGGCAGGCGTTCAGCAGCACGAACGGCCGGAACATGGCGTCCGGCGCCTCGGCGTGCCGGCGGCGGTGGCGGCGCACCAGGTCGGCGTCGATCTGGCGGTCGTCGGAGAGCCGGACGGCGAGCTGCTCGTACGGGGAGTCGCCGGCGACGAACTGGCCGTGGCACCAGAAGTACATGACGTCCTCGTCCAGCACGGCGGAGGACAGCGCCTTGAGTAGCGGTTCGGACTCGGTGCGCACGGTCAGCTGGGAGCGGTCCTCCAGCAGTTTGCGGACCTCGGGGGCCCGGCCGACGTCGGTGAGCTGGTCGTCGGTGTTGAGGCTGGTGACGGGCCTGGCGCGGGCCGGGTACGGCGGCTGGATCGGCGGGTAGCCGGCGCCGGTCTGCTCGACCTGGTGGCGGTGGCCGAGGAAGTCCGCCCACGGGTCGGCGTGGCCGCCGTCGACGGCGAGCATCGGCCAGGGCAGGTGGAGGTCGGAGTCGAAGCTGATCCGCAGCGAGCCGCTCTCGGTGAGCGTCCGGGTGAGGTAGTCGCGGAAGACGGTGAGTTCGCGGTCCGGCCCGTCGAGCATCACCTCCAGGAAGTACCGTCCCTCCTCGGCCAGTTCGGCGACCTGCCGCTCGGCGACGCCGGCCAGCCGGTTGAAGTCGACGGCCTGGGCGAAGGGGTAGCCGCCGATCGGCTCCGGGTCGTACTGGACCAGGCGGTCGCGCCAGATGGTCCGCAGCCGGGAGGCCCGGGCGAGCAGGGCGGGGGCGGACACCTTCAGCTCCGCGCGGTGGGGGCGGGACCAGGGCGTGCGCTCGCCGGGCCGGAAGGCGGAGACGAGCAGGTCGTCGCGGTGGCGGCGCAGCGAGACCACGAGGTCCAGCGGGGCCGGCTCCTTGGCCTGCGGGGCGTCCGGAGCCTGTTGCCGGGGGAGCCGGGTGAAGTCGGCGGAGGGGTTCTGACGGATCTCGACGAGGAGGTCCCGGGCCACGCGATTACTCCTCGTCCTGGGCGATGTGGGTGACGTCGGTGACGGTGGGGACTTGGCCGACTTGGCCGACTTGGGGGACGCGCGGGACGTGCGGGACGTCGACGACGGTGGACAGGTCCTGGAGCACGGAGCCGTGCCCCCGGTCGTAGACGGTGATCCGGACGGTGTGCGGCCCCGGCACGGACGGGGTCAGCGCGAAGCGGGCGGGCTCCCCGGCCGGGCTGTAGTCGGCGACGGGTGGATCGAGCACGGCGTCCGAGGCGGCGACGGCCACCAGGCGCAGGCCCGGCAGCTCGCCGGGGTCGGCCTGCGGCACCTCGGGTTCCAACCGCAGCTCCAGCCGCACGGCGGCCCCCACCGCCGGCTCGTCGAGCAGGGTGAGCCGGGTCCGCCAGGCCGTCCTCGGTACCGCGGGCGCCGGGGAGCGGCGCCGCTCCCCGCGCGAGCACCGGATCAGTGCGGCCGGCTCGGACGGTTCCGGCCCGAGCTCCGCGCGGACGGGTGCGGCCGGCAGCGACTCCGGCCCGCCGTCGTCAAGTGGGGCCGGCGACTGCGCTGCGCCGCCGTCGAGTCGGGCCAGGGCCGTCCGGCTCTCCACCGCCAGCGGATGGCCGGGGCCCATCAGGGTCCGGCGCGCGGTGTGGACGGCCACCAGCAGGTCCCGGGCGGCGTCCCGGCGCCCGCTCGCGGCGAGCGCGGCGGCCAGGCCGACGGCCAGGGTGGGGAACACCGGGAGCAGCCCGGGGCGCAGGGTACCGAGGCTGACGGCGACGTCGTCGGCGTGCCGGTGTCCGGTCAGCAGTGTCCCGGCCGGGAGCCGGTCGGCGACGATGCCCTCGTACACCCGCACCGCCCCGACGGCGTCGCCGGCCCGCAGCCGCGCGTGGGCGAGGCTCTGGCGGATGCTCAGGGTGAGGGAGTTGCGCGGGCCGTGGCTCGCGGCGCACTCCTCGGCGAGTTCCTCCAGCCGGACGACGGCGCGCAGCGGCCGCGGGCCGCAGGCCAGCAGCAGCGCGTGGGCCTCGCGGGCGGCGAGGGTGGCGTCGTCGGTGCTGCCGAGGGCGTCGTCCGCACAGGCGGCGAGGGTGGCGGCCAGGCGCACCGCCGCCTCGTGCTCCCCGTTGAGGTGGCGGGCGACGGCGAGGACGCACCCGGACCGGACGAGGCCGGGCAGGGCGGGGCCGGCGGGTCTGGTCCAGTCCGCCGTCAGGGGCGACAGTTCGGCGATCGCGCCCTCGTGGTCCCCGGCGAGCAGCAGCGCCTGGGCGAGGCCGTACCGCACGGCGTGGGCGAGCAGGTGCTCCGGGCCGAGGGCCGATTCGGCGGCGGCCAGCGCCTCCCGGTAGCAGTCGGCGCCCTCCGCGTACCGGCCGGCCTCGACGAGGTTGAGCGCGATGCTGTCCCGGTCGTCGAGGGAGTCGAGGGCATCGATGGTGTCCGGGGCGCCGGGGTGTTCGGCACCGAGGATCCGGGTGCGGTCGGCCAGCAGGGCGCGGTAGAGCGCGTCGGCGCGGTCGTGCTCCCAGCGGCGGCGGTGGGAGTGGGCGAGGTCGGTGCACGCGGTGAGGGTGTCGGGGTGGTCCTGGCCGTGTACGCGCTCGTGGTCGGCGAGCAGCATCAGCCGTTCGACGATCTCCTGCCGCTGCCGGCCGGCGCGGGCGTGGACGGAGGCGAGGCCGGAGCGCTCGCCGAGGGTGTCCGGGTGGTCCGCGCCCTGGACCCGGGTCCGGTGGGCGATCAGTTCGGTGAACAGGGCTGTGGCGCGGTCGAGTTCGCCGGTGGCGAGGACGGCCTCGGCGAGTTGGGAGAGCTGGAGGAGGGTGTCCGGGTGGTCGGGGCCGTGGATGCGCGCACGGTCGGCGGCCAGCGCCTCCCGTTCGGCCTCGGCCTGGTGCAGGAGGCCCGCGAGCCGGCGGTCCTGGGCGAGGCTGCCGCGACAGGCGAGGGTGTCGGGGTGGTCCGGGCCCTGGAGCCGGATCCGGTCCCGCAGCAGCGCCTCGTCGAGTTCCGTCGCGGGGCGGTGGTCGCCGCCCGACCGGTACGTCCAGGCCAGCAGGAACCGGGCGCCGAGGGCGTCGGGGTGGTCGGGCCCGAGCACCCGCTCGGTGTCGGCGACCAGGGGCGCGGCCAGGTCGAGCGCGCGTTGGAGGTCGTAGCCCGCGCGGTACGAGGAGGCCTGCCACCAGCGGGTGTTGAGGGTGTCGGGGTGGTCCGGGCCGAGCACCCGGGCCCGGTCGGCGGCGACGGCGCCGAAGGCCTCGGCCGCGCGGCGCTGGTCGTCCGCGTCGCGGTGGGCGGCGGCCTGCCACCACCGGGTGGTGAGCGTGTCCGGGTGGTCCGGGCCCTGCGCCCGCTCCTGGTCGGCCAGCAGCGCCGTGTACAGCTCGGCGGCGGCGGGGTGGTCGCCCGCCGCCACCACCGACCGCGCGAGGCCGAGCCGCGCGTCGAGGGTGTCGGGGTGGTCCGGTCCGAGCGCCCGCTCGTAGTCGGCGACCAGGGCCCGGAACAGGTCCACCGAGCGGTCGTGCTCGGCCGCCTCGCGGCAGGCCTGGGCCAGGCCGAGCCGGGTGTCCAGGGTGGTGGGGTGGTCGGCGCCCAGGACCCGGGCCAGGTCCGCGACCAGTGCCTCGTACAGCTCCAGGGCGCGGTCGAGTTCGCCGACCTCGTGGTGGCCCGCCGCCTGCGAGCGCCGGGTGCCGAGGGTGTCGGGGTGGTCGGGGCCCTGGATCCGGGTGCGGTCGGCCACCAGCGCGGAGTGCAGCTCTGCGGCGCGGCGGTGGTCGCCCGCCTCGGCGTGCGCCCAGGCCAGGGAGCCGCGGGCGTCCAGGGCCAGCGGGTGGTCGGCGCCGTGGATCCGGGTGCGGTCGGCGGCCAGGGCCTCGTAGCGGGCGATGGCGTGGCGGTGGTCGTTCGCGGAGGAGGTGGCCCAGGCCAGTCCGGCGCGCGTGGCCAGCGTCTCGGGGTGGTCGGCACCGCGGATCCGGGTGTCGTCGGCCACCAGCGCGTCGAACAGCTCCACCGCACGGTGGTGGTGGCCGGCCCGCTGGTGACCGTTCGCCTGCCACCAGCGGGCGGTGAGGGTCTGGGGGTGGTCGGCGCCCAGGATCCGGCCGCGATCGGCCGCCAGTGCGTCGTACAGCTCCACCGCGCGGCGGTGCTCGCCGGCCCGCTGGCAGTCGTGTGCCAGCCACCAGCGGGCATTGAGGGTGTCCGGGTGGTCGGGGCCCTGGATCCGGGCCCGGTCCGCGACGAGCTCCTGGTGGAGCTCCAGCGCCCGGCGGTGCCGGCCAGCGGCGGTGAGCGCCTGCGCCAGCACCAGACGGGCGCCCAGGGTGTCGGGGTGTTCCGGTCCGTGGACGCGGGATTGGTCGGCCACCAGGGTTTCGGACAGCGTGACGGCCCGCCGGTGGTCGCCCGCCTCCCGGCAGCTGTCGGCGTGCCACCGGCGGGTGTTGAGCGTCTCCGGGTGGTCGGGGCCCTGGAGCCGGGCGCGGTCGGCTGCCAGTGCTTCGTACAGTTCCGCCGCGTGCCGGTGCTCCCCGGCGTCCCCGTGCGCGGAGGCGAGCCACCACCGGGTGCTGAGGGTGCGGGGGTGCTCCTCGCCGTACAGCCGGACGCAGTCGGCGACCAGTTCCGCGTACAGCTCCACGGCGCGCGGGTGGTCGCCGCTCTCGTCGTGGGTCCGCGCCAGCTGGAGGCAGGCGCTGAGGGTGGTGGGATGCCCGGCGCCGAGCACCAGGGTCAGGTCGGCCAGCACCCGTTCGCGCTCGACGAGCGCCTCCCGGATCCGTCCCGCGCTCTGGAGGGCGTAGGCCAGGCCGGTGCGGGCGTTGAGGGTCTGCGGGTGGTCGGGGCCGTGGACCCGGTCGTAGTCGGCCACCAGCCGTTCGCGCAGTTCCACGGCCCGCCGGTGGTGCTCCGCCGCGCCGTGCAGCCAGGCCTGCCAGCCGCGGGTGTGGAGGACGGCGGGGTGGTCGGCGCCGAGCACCCGCAGCCGGTCGGCGACGAGTCGGTCGCACAGCTCCGCCGCGTGTCGGTGGTCGCCGGCGTCGCCGAAGGCCCGGGCCAGGCTCAGTCGAGCCTCGAAGGTCTCGTAGTGGTCGGGGCCGTGGACCCGCTCGCGGTCGGCGAGGAGCCGCTGGCATTCGGCGAGCGCCGCGCGGGGGCGCCCGGCCAACAGCAGGGTGCGGGTGAGGTTGGACCGTTCGTCCAGGGTGTCCGGGTGGTCCGGGCCCTGGACGCGGGCGCGGTGGGCCACCAGGTCCTCGAACTCGGCCAGTTCACGGCCGGTCCGGCCCGCGACGCGCAGCGCGTAGGCGAGGTCGCTGCGCTCCTCCAGCGTGCCGGGGTGGTCCGGCCCCTGGGCGCGGGCGCGGTCGCGGACCAGCGCCCGGTGTTCGTCCACCGCCGTCCGGAGCTGGCCCGCCTCGCGGTGGGCGTGGGCGAGACCGCTGCGCGCGTCCAGCGTGTGGGGGTGGTCGGGCCCGAGGACGCGGGTGTAGTCGCCGACCAGATCGGTGAACCGGGTGACCGCCGAGGCCGGGTGCCCGGCCTCGCAGTGGGCCGTCGCCAGCCGGCCGCGCGCGAAGAGGGTCTGCGGGTGGTCCGGCCCCTGGACCCGGACGTGGTCGGCGACCAGCGCCTCGTACCCGGCGACCGCGGCCCGGTGGTCTCCCGCGACGACGTGGGCGGCCGCGAGCCAGTCGCGGCTGGTGAGGGTGTCGGGGTGGTCGGCGCCGAGCACCCGGGCCCGGTCGGCCACCGCCTGCTCGTACAGGGTGATGGCCAACCGGTGCTGACCGGCGGTGAGTTGGGCGTACGCGAGCCCGTTGCGGTGGGCCAGGATGTCCGGGTGGTCGGGGTCGTCCAGGACCCGGCCGGCGTCGGCCAGCAGCCGCTCGAACTCCGCCACCGCCGCCTGGTGCTGACCGGCCACCTGGAGGGCGTAGGCCAGGCCCGCGCGGCTGGTGAGGGTCTCCCGGCTGTCGGCGCCGAGCACCCGGGCCCGGTCGGCCACCACCGCGCGGAACTCCTCGACGGCGCACCGGTGTTCACCCGCCTTGCGGTAGGCGTGGGCGAGGGTGCTGCGGTCGGCGAGGGCGGCCGGGTGGTCGTGGCCCTGGCGGCGGGTGCGGTCGGCCACCACCGCCCGGCAGAGCGCGACGGCGCGGGCCGGGTCGCCGGCCCGGGTGTGGAGTTCGGCGAGCCGGCCCCGGGTGGCCAGGGTGTCGGGGTGGTCGGAGCCCAGCAGGCGGGTCTGGCCGTCGGCCATCGCGGTGACCAGCGGGATGGCGAACACCCGCTGGGCCCGGTCGGTCAGCTCGCCGGCGGCCAGCCGGTACAGCGCGACGGTCTGCGGGGTGGGGTGATCGGACGGGCCGCCGGCGGCCAGCTCGCGGATGTGCGGCAGCAGCGCCCGGCGCAGCCGGGGCCCGGCGGTCGGCCAGAGCCGGGCGGCGGCCTCGGCGAGCTGCTGTTCGGCGCGCCGGCGCAGCGGGCGGGCTCCGTCGGAACGGCGCAGCACGCCCTGGAGCAGGCGGTGCACGGTGACGGTCTCGCCGAGGGTGATCAGGTTGTAGTCGGCGAGCAGCCGCAGCGCGGAGTCGACCTCGGCCGGGCGGCGCGCGCCGAAGGGCGTCAGGGCTTCGCGCGGCAGTGCCTCGGGGGCGTACCAGGCGAGCGTGCGCAGCAGCTCGACGGCGAACGGGGCGGTGGCCTGGACGGCGCGCAGGGTGGTGTGCCAGAGCCGGGAGACGGTGGCCACCGCGCCGGAGCCAGTACCGGAGTCGGAGCCGGCGTCAGGGCGGGCCGGGCCGCTGGTGCGCAGCAGCTCGCGGTAGGCGGCGAAGGTGGTGCCGGTCTGCTGCACGTAGGCGCCGGCCTGGGCGAGGGCGAGCGGGAGGTGGCCGAGTTCGTCGGCGAGGGCGAGCACCTCGGCCTGTTCGGCCCGCGCCCCGGGGTGGGCGGCGCCGCAGAGCAGCCGGGTGGCCTCGGGGGCGTCGAGGACGTCGATCCGCACCGGGCGGATGCCGGGGTGCCAGCCGCCGGCGCGGCGGCTGGTGACCAACTGGTGGCCGCAGCCGAGCAGCCGGCCGAGATAGGGGGTGAGGTGGACCGGGTCCTCGGCGTTGTCGTAGACGAGCAGCCAGCGGTCGTGGGCGCGCAGCCAGGCGAGCGCCCACTCGACCTGCTGGCCGGGCGGGGCGGTGAGGGCCCAGGTGGGGTGGAGGTGGACGGCGAGGTCGGCGAAGGCCTCGGCGAGCTGCTCCTCGGACTCGGCGGTGATCCACCAGATCAGCCGGTAGTGCGCGGCCTCGGCGTAGGCGTAGTGCAGCGCGACGGTGGTCTTGCCGACCCCGCCGAGGCCGTGCAGCGTGGTGGCCTGGGTGACCAGCCCGCTGCCGTCGCCGTCCGACAGCGCCTCGGCGATCGCCCGCAACGCGCCGTCGCGGCCCACGAGTCGGTCCGCGGCGCGGGGCGGCAGGTTGGGAGCGGGGGCGCTCGCCTCGACGGTCAGCGCGGCCCGCGCCGCCTCGGGCGGCAGTACGGCCGCCCGCTGCTCGGCGTGCGGGTTCCCGGCGGTGGCGGGCGAGACCGGGCGGCGCCGCTGGTCGAAGGCCTCGTGGTCGGGCAGGCCGCCCTCGGGCCGGACATGCGTCGTCCTGGACATCAACACTTCGGCGCCCTCACCCCCACGTACGGTTCCGCCCGCCCACCGTAGTCGCGGGCGGGCGCCGTGTCACCGGATCCCGCCGGTCGCCCGGAGGGGGCGCGCGCCTGTCGGTACCGGACGGTAGCGTGCCCGGATGATCACGCACACCGTTCCCACCTGGCAGGTCGCCGAGACGGGCGGCCTGGAGACGTCCTGGATCGAGCTCGGCGCCGCCGCCCTGCACGCCCGCGGCCGGGTCGCCGCCGCGCGGCCCGCGCCGTACTGGCTGACGTACGAACTGGAGACCGGCGAGGGCTTCGTCACCCGGTGGATGCGGGTCCGGGCCGAGACCGCCGACGGCGTCCGCGAGCTGGAACTGCGTCAGGACGGCGGCCGCTGGAGCGTCGACGGCGTGGAACGGCCCGACCTGGCCGGCGCGCTGGACTGCGACCTCGGGCTCTCCCCGGTGACCAACACCCCGCCGGTGCTGCGCCACGGCCTCCACCGGGGCCCGGGCGAGCGGCACTTCCTGATGGCGTGGATCCGGGTGCCCGACCTGACGGTGCACCCCTCCCGTCAGACCTACACCCACCTCGGCCTGGACGGCGGGCGGGCCACCGTCCGCTACGCCTCCGGGGACTTCCGCAGCGACCTCGTGCTGGACCGGGACGGCCTGGTCCTCGACTACCCCGGGCTGGCCGGCCGGATCGCCTGACGGCCGGGCGGCGTCAGTCCGCCAGTCCCAGCGGGTCCGGGGTGGGGTCGAGCAGTTCCGGCCCGTTGGCGCGGACGCTGTTGACGGCGGGGGAGACGGCCCGCACCCGCAGGGCGCCGTCGGCGGGGCGGCGCAGCAGGTGGTGGAGTTCGTCGGAGTCCGTGAGATCGGGGGCGAGCCAGGCGGACAGGTCGGCGGGGGCGATGGTGAGCGGCATCCGGTCGTGGACGCGCCCGGCGCTGTCGGTGGCGTCGGTGGTGATGACGGTGGCGGTGGCGAGCCAGGCCACCGGGTCGTCCTCGGGCCGGGTCTGGTCGCGCCAGAACTCGTACAGGCCGGCCATCAGCATGACCGAGCCGGTGCTGAGGAAGTACGGCTGCTTGTACTTCTTCCGGCCGGCGGCGGCGGGCACCTCGCGCCACTCGAAGTAGCCGTCGGCGGGGATGACGCAGCGCCGGGTGGTGAAGGCCTTGCGGAAGGCGGGCTTGAGGTGGACGGTCTCCGAGCGGGCGTTGATCATGCGGGCGCCGCCGGAGGGATCCTTGGACCAGGACGGCACCAGGCCCCAGCGCAGCGGGCGCAGCTGCCGCAGCAGCTCGCCGCTCTCCCGGTCGACGCGTTCCAGGACGGCGGGCACCGGGTCGGTGGGCGCCACGTTCCAGCTCGGCGCGAACGACTCGGCCGGATCCCAGCGCAGTTCGCCGAGCAGGGCGACGAGGTCCTGGGGCGTGGTGGTGGAGACGAAACGACCGCACATGCTCCCCACCCTGCCACCAGCGGCGGACGATTCGGGGTCAGTACGCGGGGTGGCGGCCCGGGGTGTGGCCGAAGGCGCGGCGGAAGACGTCGATGAAGGCGCTCGCGGAGGACCAGCCGCAGCGGTGCGCGACCGTGGTGACGGGCAGGCCCTCGGCGAGCAGCACCAGTGCGTGGTGCAGCCGCAGCTGGGTGCGCCACTGCGGGAAGGTCATGCCGAGGTCGGCCCGGAAGAGCCGGGAGAGCGTGCGGTCGCTGGCGCCGGCCGCCCGGCCCAGTTCGGTGAGGGTGCGCTGGTCGGCCGGATCGGCGCGGAGCCGGTCGCAGACCGCGCGCAGCAGCGGTGTGGCGGGGGCGGGCAGGTGCAGCGGCTGCTGCGGGGAGGCGCGCAGCTGGTCGAGCAGGACGGCGCGCAGCCGGGTCCGTTCGGGGCTGTCGTCCTCGGGGGTGCGGGTGTAGGCGACGATCAGCTCGCGCAGCAGCGGCCCGACGGCGAGCACGGTCGGCCGGTCCAGGCCGAGCGGGTTCTCGGTGGCGGGCAGCCCGACCAGGTGGAGGTCCAGTTCGCCGTGGGCCTGGTGGGCGTGCACGGTGCCGGCCGGGACCCAGATGGCGCGGGTGCCGGGGGCGACCCAGGAGCCGGCGTCGGTGGTGATGGCGAGCACGCCGCTGGCCGCGTAGGCGATCTGGTGGTCGTCGTGGCGGTGGGCGTCGATCCCGGCGCCGGACGCCAGCCGCTGAACGCGGGTCGGGGCGACGGGGTCGTGGCGGATGTTCGGCATCACCTGGCAGATTATCGGAAGCCCGACAGGTACCGCTGCGCCGAGCATGTCGGCATGCCGAAGACAACGCCGGACAACCCGCCGATCACTACGC
This sequence comes from Kitasatospora sp. NPDC088160, assembly GCF_044741445.1. Lineage (NCBI taxonomy): Bacteria > Bacillati > Actinomycetota > Actinomycetes > Kitasatosporales > Streptomycetaceae > Kitasatospora > Kitasatospora sp. NPDC088160. The sequence goes on from NZ_JBIUSS010000024.1 coordinate 123,515, forward strand.
CCAGTGCGTCCAACACCTCCAGTACACCGAGTACACCGAGTACGCCGAGTACGCCGAGTACGCCTGACCATCCGAAGAGCACACCCGGCAAGCGGGACTCCTCGATCACCCTGCTGTCCCTCGGACACGCCTGCGTGGACGTCTACCAGGGCGCGGTGGCCGCCCTGGTCCCGTTCTTCGTGGCCGAGCGCGGCTACGGCTACGCCGCCGTCTCGGGCGTGGTGCTCGCCGCCTCCCTGCTCTCCTCGGTGGCGCAGCCGCTGTTCGGCGCGATCACCGACCGCCGCCCGCTGCCCTGGCTGCTGCCGGTCAGCACGCTGGTGGGCGGCGTGGGCATCGCGCTCAGCGGGGTGAGCGGCTCGTACCCGCTGACCCTGGCCTTCGTGGCGCTGTCCGGGGTCGGGGTGGCCGCGTACCACCCGGAGTCCGCCCGGGTCGCCCGGCTGGCCGCGCGGGACGGCCACCGGGGGATGGCCTGGTTCTCGCTGGGCGGCAACCTGGGCTTCGCGGCGGCCCCGCTGCTGGTGTCCGTGGTGGTCTCGGGCGGCGGCCTGCGGCTGACTCCGCTGCTGGTGCTGCCGGCGCTCGCGGGCGCCGTCCTGTGCCTGCCGGTGCTGCGCGAACTGGAGCGCCGGCGGGCCGCCGGGACGGCTCCGGCGCCGGTGGCCGGGGCCGACGACCGGGTTTCGTTCGTGCGGCTGTCGCTGGCCGTGGTGTGCCGCTCGATCGCTTTCACCGGCCTGAGCACCTTCCTCGCGCTGTTCGCCACCCAGCGGGTCGGCGGCGGTACGGCGGCGGGCACCGCGGCGCTGGTGGTGCTGTACGCGGGCGGCGCGGTGGGTTCGGTGCTGGGCGGCGCGCTGGCGGACCGCTGGGGCCGGGTCGCGGTGGCGCGCTGGTCGTACCTGGTGGCGGCGGTGGCCGTGGCGGGCGTGGTGCTGGTGCCGGGCCCGGCGCTGTACGTCTTCGTGGCGCTGACCTCGGCGGGCCTGTACGTGCCGTTCTCGTTGCAGGTCACGCTGGGGCAGGACTACCTGCCTTCGCGGATCGGCACCGCCAGCGGGATCACGCTGGGCCTGACCGTCAGCATCGGCGGCCTGGCGAGCCCGGTGATCGGCGGCCTCGCCGACGCGACCTCGCTGCGCACTGCCCTGCTGCCGTTGGTGCTGATGCCGGTGCTGAGCTGGCTGCTGTTCCGCACCCTGCCGGAGCCGGTCGCGCCCGCAGCCCCGGCCGCGACGGAGGCGACCGAGCCGGGTCCGGCGGCTACGCGGTGACGGCCGCGACGACCTCGGCGTAGGCGTCGAACAGCCGGGGTGCGCCCGGCCCGGGGTCGGCGAGCAGCAGCGCCCAGCAGCGGGCGACGAGTTCGCGGGCCGCGGTGCCGGGCCAGGGCTGTGGCAGGAGTTCCGGCGGCAGCAGCGGGTCTGGCTCCATGGCCTCGGTGAAGGCGGCGGCCAACTCCAGGGCGACGGTGAGCAGTTCGGAGCCGGTGAGGCCCTTCTCCAGCCGGTCGAGGCGGTCGGCCGCGACCTCGGCGAGCCGCTGGTGGCCCTCGGCGACCTGGTCCAGCGGCCACCAGCGCCGGGCGAGCGCGCGGGGGTCGTCGGTCTCGCCGGCGCGCAGGTCGCGGCTGGTGAGGAGAGTGAGGTGGCCGCGCACGTCCAGGGCGGCGGCCTCGGCCAGGACGTCCTCCTCCCAGGGGTGCGGCGAGACGTAGAGGCCGTTCTGCACCGGGGCGCCGCCGAGCCGGAGGATCGCCTCGCGCAGCGCGTCCCGGGCGGGCCGGGCGTGCTCGGGGACGGCGAATCCCGCGAGGTGCCAGACGCCGTCCCAGGGGGCCCGGCCGCGGTCCTGGGCGTACATCAACGCCACGTACTCGACGTCGGGGTCGATCGAGCGCCGGGTCTCGGCGGTGGCCCGCAGCAGGGCCCGGCGGCCGCGCCCCTCCTGGACGAACCGCCCGTCGCCGGTGAGGCGCTTGACGGTCAGCCGGACCTGCTGGTCGGTCATCCCGAGCAGGTCGGCCACGGTGTACAGGTCGCCGCAGTCGACCGTGCCGTCCGTGCGGACCATCGCCTCGACCAGCACCCGGGTCGGAATCTCCACCATGGCGACCATCCTAATGCGTTCAGATCTGATACGTTCGTTTTGAGAACGATAGATTAGCGGAACGAAGATGCGCGGGCGATGGCTGCTCTGGGGATCACTGCTGTCCGTGGGTGGTGCTCCTGCTCGGCGCGGGCGGCTGGGTGGTGTACCGGAACGAGTACGACCTCAAGGGGGAACGCGTCACCATCACCGGCGGCAGACAGCCGCTGCACGGCGTCCTCGCCCGCCCGACCGGCGGCCGTACCCCCGCCGGCCTGGTCGTCCTCGTCCACGGGGACGGCCCCACCGCACCCCGCTCGCTGTTCAGCCCCGGCTACCTCGACGAGCACCGCAGCTTACTGACCTCGCTCGGGCAGCGCTGACGGCCCAGCCGCACAGCCGGTGAACACCGACCGGCGAAAGGAGAAACGACGATGAGAGTGCTCGCCCTCGGCGGAGCGGGAGCGATGGGCCGCGTCGCCGCCCGGGTCGCCGCCCGACTGCCCGGCGTCCACGAACTCGTGATCGCCGACCGCGACCCGGACGCCGCCCGCCGCACCGCCGCCGCCCTCGCCGGCGGCCCGGTACCGGTCCGGGCCCGCCAGGTCGACGTCACCGACGGGGTGCAACTGCACGCCGCCCTCGCGAAGGCCGACGCCGTCCTCAACACCGTCGGCCCGTACTACCGCTTCGGCCTCGGCGTGCTGCGCGCGGCGATCCGCACCGGCACCCACTACCTGGACATCTGCGACGACTGGGAACCCACCGTCGCCATGCTGGAACTCGACGACGAGGCCCGCGCCGCCGGCGTCCGCGCCGTGATCGGCATGGGCGCCAGCCCCGGCGTCAGCAACCTGCTCGCCGTCCGGGCCGCCGCCCGCCTCGACACCCTGGCCGACCTCTACACCGCCTGGCCCGTCGACGCGGGCGCCGAACCCGACGACACCTCCCTGCTCGGACCGGACGGTGCCCCGCTGGCGGCCGCCGTGCACTGGATGCAGCAGATCAGCGGCACGGTCGCGGTGGTCGACGGCGGCCGGATCGTCCAGCGGCCCCCGCTGCGGCCGGTCGCCCTCGACCTGCCCGGCGGCCACCGTGGCACCGCGTACACCGTCGGCCACCCCGAACCGGTCACCCTGCACCGCAGCCTGCGGCCCGGCGGCGCGGCCGCCAACCTCATGGTCGTCACCGCCAGGACGGCCGCCTACCTGGACGTCCTGCGGGACGACCTCGACGCCGGGCGCCTCGGCAACGAGACCGCCGCCGTCGACCTCGACCGCCCCACGCTGCGCCGCACCCTGCGGGCCGCCGCCCGCGCGGCCCGCTTCCCCGGCCCCGGCAGCCTCCCCGGCTTCTTCGCCGCCGCCACCGGCAGCCGCGACGGCCGGCCGGTCACCGTCCTCGCCCGGCTCACCGGCGCCGAGGCCCTGCTCGGCGACATGGCCGAGAGCACCGGCGTGCCGGCGGCCCTCGGCCTCGCCCAGCTCCTGGACGGCGGCGTCCGCGCCCCGGGCGTCCACCCGCCCGAGGCGGCGATCGACGCCGGGCGCTTCTTCGCCGACCTGGCACGCCACTGGCCGGGCGTCGGCGTCGTGGTGGAGGAGGAGCGCCCGGGATCGTGATCAGGAGACGCGGTCAGGAGGCGTGATCAGGGGACGTGGTCAGGGCGCGGGCGCCGGTGAGGTCAGGACACGACGCCCCAGCCCTGTCCGGGGGCGGCGCCGTCGGCCGCGTCCGTGGTCACGGTCGAACCCGCCGTGCCGGTGCGGGCGTTGAGGACCAGACCGGTGGCGACGTTGGTGACGGTGAGCGTGCCGGTGGCGCCGTCCTGGGTGACCCGCCACTCCTGCCAGCGGTTGCCGGGCGAGTAGTCGAGCAGGTAGGCGCTGTTGCCGGGGTCGGTGCCGGCGGCGAGCACGGTGTGCGCGTGGGTGGCGGTGGCGCAGTCGTCGGCGATCCGCACGGTGCCGTCCGGGTTGCTGGTGAAGGTCCACTGCTCGGAGGTGTGCGTGGGCCACCAGGTGTTGACGTCGGCGACGGCGCCGAGCGGCGAGCTACAGGTCCCCGCCACTTCGAGGACCAGCCCGCCGCTGCCGCCGGCGCCGATCGCGTGGTAGCGACCGTCGTCGACTACCGCGGCCGGCCCGGTGGCCGGCCGGGCGCTGAGCCGGTACAGCGCCACGCCGTGCGGGGCCACCGAGGCGCCGAGCGTGCCGGTGACGGTCGAACTCGCGCCCGTCCACAGCTCCTTGGCGGTGTAGCCGGGCCCGGTGAGGCCGAGTTCGCTCAGGCTGGTGCTCACCGTGCGGCTCGCGGCCGGGTCCTGGTTGACGAGCAGCACGGCGGTGTCGCCGTTCGCCAGCCGCCGCTGGAGGACGACCGGCGCGGTGGCGTTCGCGGGTTTGGCGCCGACCAGGGTGGCGGGCTTGGCCAGGGCGTCCTGGTCGATGGCTATGACGTCGCGGTTCTTCAGGATCGCCAGGCTCGCGGCGTCGATCCCGGTGGACCAGGTGTGGCCGTCCGCGCTGTGCTGGGACTGCGCGGCGGTGCGCAGGTCTGCGCCGGAGACCAGCGGGGCTGCGAGCATCGCGAGGACGGAGGTCTCGGTGCGGGACTCGTCGTCGGTGAACGGCTTGTGGCAGGTGCAGGTGTCGGTGGTGCCCCAGGCGCCGTAGACGTCCTGCCAGCCGGTGAACATCATGTCGAGGTCGTTCCAGCTGCCCGGGCGCACGTTGCCGGGGTACTGCAGCGCGGTCTGCAACTGCCCGTTCCAGAGCACCCCGTCGAGCTCGCTGTCGCGGTCGCCGCCGATCCGGCAGAGGTTGGCGACCTGGCCGCACCAGACGCCGGTCGGCGCGTAGCCGGGCGCCTGGAACGGCGCGGTGCCGGCGGCCTGCACCACCGGGTCGGTGCGCGCCGGGTCGTCGGCCGCGAGCAGGTACGGGACGCCGGTGTGGGCGGGCTGGGCGGAGACGCTGAGGGTGACCTTGGGCCGGCCCTGCGCGGCGGAGGCGGCGTCGAGGGCGTGCTGGAAGGTCTGGACGCGGGCGTAGACCGAGCGGGTGAGTTCCTTTCCCTCGCCCTGGGTGTAGTAGTTGTGGCCGTCCGGGCCGGTGATCTGTGGGCCGTAGGGGCAGTCGTCGTACTTGACGTAGTCGACGCCCCAGGAGACGAAGTCGCCCGCGTCGGTGCTCTCGTGGCCGAGGCTGCCGGGGTGCATCTGGCAGGTGAGGTAGGTGTCGGTGGCGTAGAGGCCGAACTTCACGCCCTTGCTGTGCGCGTACTGGGCGAGGTACTCGATGCCGTTGACGGTCCGCCCGTTGACGGTCTGTGACGGGAAGTGGTCCGGGCGGGGGATGAGGTGGCCGGAGGTGGGGTCGGTGCCGGTGCCGTCGGTGCCGGCGACGGGGTTTCCGGCGGTGTCGTAGAGCTGCATGGCGCCGTCGGCGTTGCGGACGAGGTCGGTGGTCTGGCCGTCGCGGTGCCAGAGCGACCAGCCGTCGTCGATGGTGACGGTGTCGTAGCCGGCCGCGACCAGGCCGTTGGCGGCCATGAAGTCGATGGTCTGGACGACCTGGTCCTCGGTGACCTCGGTGCCGAGGGAGTTCCAGGAGTTCCACCCCATGGGCGGGGTGAGGGCGTTGCCGTTGCCCAGGGCGGCGGCGGGGGCGGCCGTGCCGAGGGTGAGGGCGCCGAGGCCGGTGGCGGCGAGGGCCAGCGCGAGCACGGGTGCCGCGAGGCGGTGGGGGATGTGGCGCATGCGCACTCCTGCGGGTGTGGGGGAGGTGATGGTGCGTCGGGTGGTTCGGGGTGCGCGGCCGGCCGGTTGGGGGCCGGCCGGCCGCGGTACTGCGGTGTGGGGGTCAGTCGGTGACGGCGGCGCTCGCGGTGTGCCCGGGGGCGAGGGTGACGGTGGCGTAGGTGTAGGTCACGCCGTCGACGGTCCTGGTCCGGGTGGGCCGGGCCTTGCCGTCGACGGTGATCCCGCCGTGCGGGCCGGTGAAGCGGGCCTCCCAGGTGAGCGGCGCGCCGCCGGTGTTGGTGACGGTGCTGCTGCGGTGGCCGTCGTGCCGGACGGTGACCGAGCCGGCGCCGACCGGGATGTCGGCGACCTCCAGCCAGCCCATCGAGGCGGGCAGCCGGGAGGCGGTCACGAGGGTGTGCGCGGCGGCGTCGGGCTCGACGCCGAGCAGGCCCTGCACGGTCTGGCCCAGCAGGGTGAACGGGACCTCGGGGTAGTCGCCGTTGAGCATCCGGCCGCTCGCGTGGAGCTGGTCGACGCCCTGGTAGATCTGCCGCATCCACTTCCAGGCGGTGTCGCCGTCGTGGTTGGCGAAGAAGGCGTCCGGCAGGTAGGTGTAGGCCTCCAGGTTGGTCGAGCGCTGCGGGCCGGAGTCGGCGGCGTCGATGGCGGCGAGGAGGGCGTCCCGGCGCGGGCCGGGGTCGAGCAACTGCTTGACCGGCATCAGCACGCTGGACTCGTAGCCCCAGCCGGTCACCGGCTTGCCGGTGGTGTCGTAGCCGTGCACGACCTCGCCGGGCTGCTGCCGGTCCACGCTCCAGGTGGTGTTGACGTAGTCGCGCAGCGCGGTGGCGGCCTGCCGGTAGCCGGTGGCGGCGGCGGTGTCGCCCTTGGCGGTGGCCAGGGTCTCGGCGGCGAGGTACGCCTGGTACTGGGCGCCGATCGCGTCGCCGGCCTCGGCGTAGGTGCTGGTGGCGTTCTCGGCGTAGCTCGCGGTGCCGGCGAAGATGCTGCGGCTGGTGGCCTGCGGGATGGGGAGGCCGCCGTTGTCGACCGGGCCGGGGTGCTGGGCGATGAAGGGGCCGAGGGTGTTGCGGACGTAGCCGCTCAGCGCGGGGTCGTCGGCGTAGTCGCGGTCCCCCGTCCACCGGTAGGCCTCGCCGGCCTTCTCGACCAGCTCGAACGGCGCGGGCAGCTCGCGCACGAAGCGGTCGGGGCTCCGGTAGTCGATGCTGCCGTACGTCCTGGCGTCGAAGTTGAGCGCCCAGACCGGGTAGAGCTTGTTGGTCTCGGTGGCGGAGCCGGCGAAGCCGCGCAGCATGGTCTTGTTCTCGGCGTCCAGGCCGAGCAGGTGGGCGCCGACCAGTTGGTGGGCGAAGTCGCGGCTGTAGAAGTCGGAGCGGAACGGGTAGCCGGCCCAGTAGGTGGTGTCGTAGGTGGTGGTGCCGGTGCCGCCGGGGTTGTTCTCGTCCTGGTTGAGCACGCCGGTGGTGCCGGCCTGCTGCACCCAGCTGTTGGCCTTGGTCTTGGCCCAGTCGAACAGGGCGACGACCTCCGGGTCCGAGGAGCTGATCCTCGGGTCGCCGGGGGCGGACGGGGCGACGGAGGCGTCGTCCGCGTTGACCCAGCCGGTGGGGGAGGAGCCGATGCCGAGGGTGAGCCGGTCGCCGGCCGCGACGTGCACCCGGGGCAGGGTGTACTTCGCGTAGACGGGCTGCTCGGGCAGGGTCAGCGAGCGGACCACGGTGCCGTTGACGCTGACGGAGAAGGTGCCGCCGGCGCCGCCGGTGGCGATCCAGGCGGACAGGTCGTAGCTGCCGGCGGTGACGGCGGTGACCTGCTGGGCGATCCGGTGGCCGGAGCCGGCGTCCAGGTAGGCGAGGCGGGTGCCGCCGTGCGGGTTGTTGGTGGCGACGCCGGTGTGCTCGGTGAACGTCCAGCCGTCCGTGCCCTGTTCGAAGCCGGGGTCGGTGAGGGTGAGCGGTTCGCTGCGGGTGAGGGTCCAGCGGTGGGCGGGCCGGGCGTCGCAACGGCGGCGGTCGGCGGCGCTGCTCTGCTCGTGGTCGGCGGCGCCGTCCTGCTCGCGGTCGGCCGCCGTGGTGAGGCAGGCGCCGTGTGCGGTCAGGGTGTGACTCCCGCCCGGTGCCGGGGAGATGGCGAAGGTCTCGGCGGCGGGGTCGGTGCCGCAGTCGGCCGTGCCGGGGTGCCGCCCGGTGCCGTCGAGGGTCAGGCAGCGTCCGCTCGCGGCGTTGACCAGCCGGTAGCCGTCGGTGGTGCGGTGCAGTTGCCAGCGCTGGCTGAGCAGTCCCTGGCAGGCCGCGCCGACGACGGGCGTGCCGGCCGCCGACTGCGCGTACTGCGGGCCGAGGCAGCCGCCGTCCAGGACGGAGCCGAGGACGTAGCCGCCGCCGTCGACCAGCGGGGCCGGGCCGTCGGCTCGGGCCGGTCCCGCGCCGACGGCTTGGACGGCGAGGACGGCCAGGACGGCCAAGCCCGAGGGCAGGGCGCGGACCGGTCGGCGGCGCGGGGCGCGGGTGGGGGGCATCGGGGCTCTCCTGTCGGACGGGTGGCGGTGCGTCAGGGGGCGGGGCGGCGTGCGCGGGCAGGGGTTTGAACGTTCAAATCCCCGGAGCGGCGCTGGGTGACATGTGCAATGTCACATGCCCGTCCGAGTCGCGTCAACGGTCGGCGCACGGTCGGCTGCCGCCCTCCGGACTCGTCCTCCGGTTCGCGCGCCGGGAGCCGGGGCCCGCCCGGCGTCGGTGCGGGGCGGTGGCCGGCATCAGCGCAGCGCGGCGACCGGCGTCAGCGCAGGGCGGTGACCAGCATCAGCGCGGCCACGCCGAGCAGGGCGAACGCGAAGGCCCGCTGGAGGGTGCGCCCGCTGAGCCGGTCGGCGAGCCGCTTTCCGTCCCAGGCGCCGAGGATCGCGGCCCCGGTGAAGGGTGCGGCCACGGCCCAGTCGATGGCGCCGGTCGCGCCGAGGCGGGGCAGCAGCGCGGCCAGCGCGTTGGCGGTGATCACCAGCAGGCTGGTGCCCACCGCCTCGGCCATGGTGAAGGCGAGCACCGAGACCAGCGCGGGGACGGCGAGGAACCCGCCCCCGACACCCAGCAGCCCGGTGACCGCGCCGAGCCCGGCGCCGGTCGCCGTCGAGCGGCCCCACCCGGCGGCGGAATGTTCCTGCGGGGCGGCCTTCGGCGGCACCAGCATCCGCCAGGCGGCCAGCCCGGCCAGCACCGCGAACGCGCCGGTCAGCAGCGCCCCGGGCAGGTGCGCCGAGAGCGCCCCGGCGGCCGTGGCGGCGGGCAGCCCGGCGGCGGCGAACAGCGCGCCGGTGCGCCAGCGGACCCGGCCCGCCCGGGCGTGCGCGAGCAGGCCGGTCAGCGAGGTCGCGGCGACGATCACCAGGGCGGCCGTGGTGGCCAGCGCCGGGCTGAATCCGAGCAGGTAGACCAGCGCGGGGACGGCGAGCATGCTGCCGCCTCCGCCGAGGCCGCCGAGGGCGAGGCCGACCACGGCCCCGGCGGCCAGCGCCAGGAGCAGCGCGGTCATATCGCGTCCCCGGCGTCCCTGGAGCTCCCGTCGCCGGCGCTGCCGCCGCTGCCGCCGCTGCCGGTGCCGCCGCCCGGCGTGGTGACCGGCAGTCCGGCCCGCTCCCAGGCGGTCATGCCGCCGACGACGTTCAGCACCTCGACGCCGCGTTCGGCGAGCAGCTGCGCCGCCCGCGCGGAACGGTTGCCCGAGTGGCAGATCGCCAGGACGAGCCGTCCGCCCGCCTCGGGCGGCAGCGGTTCGCGGGCGGCCAGGGCGATCAGCGGCAGGTGGAGGGCGCCGGGGGCGTGGCCGGCCGCGAACTCGCCGCGCTCCCGGACGTCGAGCAGGACGGCTGTGCCGGCGCGGGCGAGCTGGTGGGCCTGGGCGGGGGTGGTCTGCCCGGGGTCGGGCGGCAGCGGGGGCATGCGGTGCTCCGGTGGTCTGGTCTGGTGCGGGCCGGACGGCGCCGGACGGGCCGCCGCGGGGCGGGGCGGGGCGGCGCGCCGGGCGGGCGCCCCAGGGGCGTGGGCGCCTCCTCGGTTCCGCCCGTCTCCGACGGCGGCGGCCGGTCCCGCGCAATGTCCACCATAGTACCCCGGGGGGTATTATCGACCTCGTTCGGCGATACCCTGCCCCGTATCGACCGTGGGGCCGTATGCTGGCACATATACCAGTGGGGGTATTGAGATCGCGCCGAGGCGCCCGACGCCGCCCAGGAGGTTCCCCGTGTACTTCGCTCAGTTCTACCTCGACTGCCTCTCCCAGGCCTCGTACCTGATCGCCGACGAGACCACCGGCCAGGCCGTGATCGTCGACCCTCGCCGGGACGTCGACGAATACCTCGCCGACGCCACGGCACGAGGCCTGACCGTCGTCGGCGTCATCAACACCCACTTCCACGCCGACTTCCTGGCCGGCCACCTCGAACTGGCCGCCCGCACCGGCGCCTGGATCGGCTACGGACACCGCGCCGAGACCGAGTACCCGATCCGCAAGCTCAGCGACGGCGAACGGATCGAACTCGGCGACGTCGCCCTCCAGATCATGGAGACCCCCGGCCACACCCCCGAGTCGATCAGCGTCCTGGTCCTCGAACAGCCCGACGACGCCGTCCCGTACGGCGTGCTCACCGGCGACGCCCTGTTCATCGGCGACGTCGGCCGCCCCGACCTGCTCGCCTCCACCGGCGTCACCGCCGTCGAACTCGGCGCCATGCTCTACGACAGCGTTCACCGCAAGCTGATGGCCCTGCCCGACGAGACCCTGGTCTTCCCCGCCCACGGCGCCGGCTCGGCCTGCGGCAAGAACCTCTCCACCGACCGCCGGTCCACCATCGGCACCCAGCGCCTGACCAACTACGCCTGCCAGCCCATGGACCAGGACACCTTCGTCCGTATCGTCACCGCCGGCCAGTCCACCGCCCCCGCCTACTTCGGCCACGACGCCACCCTCAACCGCCAGGACCACCCGCTGCTCGACCCCACGACCGCAGCCCGTCCCCTGTGCCCCGAAGGCTTCAAGGAGGTCCGCGGCGCAGGTGCCGTCGTCCTCGACGCCCGTAGCCCCCAGGAGTTCGGCGCGGGACACGTCCGCGGCGCCGTCAACGTCCCCGTCGACGGCCGCTTCGCCGAACAGGCCGGCACCGTCCTCACCCCCGACAGCAACATCGCGATCATCGCCCCGCAGGACCGCGAGGGAGAGGTCATCACCCGCCTCGCCCGCATCGGCTTCGACCGCATCGCCGGCTACCTGCGCAACCCCGGCAACGCCCTGCCCGCCCTCGCCGACGACCTCACCCCCGCCAGCCGCCTCACCGCCGACCAGCTCCGCACCGCACTCGCCAGCGAACAGCCCCCCACCGTCCTGGACGTCCGAACCTGTGGCGAACGCGAAACCGGATCCATCGAAGGCTCCCTGCACATCACCCTGACCGAACTCCCCAACCGCCTGGACGAGATCCCCACCGACCACCCCCTCGTCGTCCACTGCGCCAGCGGCCACCGCTCCTCCATCGCCGCCAGTCTGCTGCGCCACCACGGCCACCCCGACGTCTCCGACCTTCTCGGTGGCTACAACGCCTGGCACACCCTCACCCACCCCGCCGGGGCCTGAACCCAGCCGGCCCGGGCCGCGGGCGCGCCGGGCGGTGATGCACACACGGCCGCCCCCTGCCCGCCGGGACGGCCGGCGGACACGGAAGGACGGCCACCCCCGAGGGGCGGCCGTCCTTCTCGCACAACCCGCACCGACCCGGTACCGCCGGAGCGTGAAGCCCACGTGGGCCGACTCGCCCACGGGTGATCGGCATCGGGAACGCGACGGCGACACCGGGATCGCCCGGGTCGGCGGCAGGGCGATGGTCAGTCGTCGGCGCTGATCTTGATCGAGTCCAGGCACGGCTTCGCGGCGTCACCGGTCAGGTCGCCGTTGACACCGATGGTGAGTGTGGCCGACGGCCCGACGGCGAAGGGCGTCTCCGAGGCCATCGTGAGCGTGACCTCGAACTTGTCACTCCCGATCTGGTTGTTCTCGACCGAGACGTCGATCGGGATCCACGGGGTCAGCAGCAGATTCACATCGGTACCGCTTCCCGCGGCAGGCAGGATCAGGTTCACCTTCAGATGCTTCTGCACCTTCATCTCATCGCCGTCCTGGGCGATGCCCTTGATCTCGACCGCGCCGTAGTACTGGCTCTCGGCCCTGACCTCAGCCTTGAACGTGACTCCCACCGGGTTCCTCCCTTGAGTGACTGTGAACGTGTTGTCCTGGCACGGGAACGGGTTCCGGCTGCCAGGTGCACCCGCCGACCCCGGGGGCTCGGTAGAGGCCCGGTACGGCGGGGCGGGGCTCCGCGATCAAGGTCATCTTCACCGCATCCTGGGCGCCTTGCCCCCGAATGCTCGCGTCGGCAGGCAAGCATCATCGTTTCGGGCGAATCGATGGCCGATCGACGATCGAGCCGGGGCCTGCTGTGCTAGTCCGGGCCTGCCCCGCCCGCCGACCGAGCCGACGGTACGTCTCTGGTCACCCTCTGAAGCCGTCACCCGGTGGCCCCGGCTCCGCGTTCCCGTCATCGCGCACCCGCATCGCCGGGTCGGCCGGGTACTGCGGACGTGGACGGACGGCAGGGATCCGGATTCAGTCAGGTGGCGGGGATTGCGTCAGATCGGCCGCTGCGAGGCGCGTTCTTCACGGTACGCACCTGCTTCGTCACTGAATGTTGGATGCTGGGCTTCGCGCACCGGTGCCGTTCGGGACGCCGTCGCGCCGAGGCCGACCCGGCCGGCTCGTGCCGTGTTCGACAGGGAGAGGAAGCCCATGGCCGTCGATGCCAAGCTCGTCAAAGCCCTCGTGCCCCTGGCGGAGATGTTCGGTTATGTCGGCGACCTGCGCGCCAAGACCTCGGGACGCGCAAGCTACTCGATGCAGTTCGACTCCTACGGCCAGGTCCCCCAGGACACCGCCGATCAGATCATCAAAGAGCAGAGCGGCAGCCACTGACCCGCGTCACCACGCACATTCGGGCACTGGCCCCCGGCCGGTTCGCGCATGCAGCCCTGAGTGCACAGGCACGTCGCACATCGGGATGAGGGCCGCTGATCGGCAGGCCTTGTGAACCGTACGAGCGGGGCCGCCACCGAGTACCGGTGGCGGCCCCGCCTCGCTGCTGGGATCGCCTTCCCGGTCGGCGGGGACTTCAGGCCGGGCCCACTGACCCGTTCGGTCCGGTGGTCTGCCCCCGGGGCAGGCCGCCGGCCGATTGGCCGCCGCGCGTCGGGTCAGAGCAGGAGGACGGCGACGGTGGTGGTGAGGAGCAGGACGGTGACGACGGGCCAGTGGAGGAGCCGGGCGGCCATGTTGCCGTTCCAGTCGATCAGGCGGAAGCGGCGGGTGGAGGTGCACTCGACCACGTTGAAGGCGGCGAGGGCGATCACGAGGTAGAGGATGAAGTAGAAGTACTCGGCGTACGCCACGCCGGTGGAGCCGGTGAGGGTGTCGTCGGCGGCGACCGCGCCCCAGACGAACACGGTGGCGAGCAGGCAGAGCACGCTGACGCTCACGCTGAACCAGCCCAGGGTGGACGGTTTGGCGGGGCGGGGGCGCAGCAGCAGCCAGACCACCAGGGCTCTGTTGTCGTCGGCGGGGGCGGCGGCACGGACGTGGCGCGGACCACCCTCGGGTGGCACGGAGGTGCCCCGTGATCGTGCCGGCCTTGCCGGGACGATCACGGGGCACCCGACCGCGCGCGGAGGCGGCGATCACCCCGGGGCTCGTTCCTGTCCTGCTCCCGAGGGCGGTCCGCCCGCGTGCTACTTGACCAGCGTGTGGAACTCCTCGAAGTCGAGGACGCGGTCACGGTTGCTGTCCGCCGCCATCGCCTCCTTGACCTTCTCCTTGAGCTTCCCCTGGTGGCCCTCGCTCTTGAAGTGGTTGGCGAGTTCGACGATGCTGATCTGCCCGTCGGAGTCGCCGTCGATCTTGTCGAACAGTTCCCTGGCCTCGGCTTCGGTCATGGCGCGTCCTTTCAGTCATCATCAGGATCCTGAAGATCCATCTGGCCGCAGCCACATTGGCAGAGGTGTGCCGCGCATTGCACATGAGCGTGGGGCCATGTGGGTGAAAGGGTGACAGGCTTTCAGTCAACCCCGGCGCCGACCTGTGCAGCCGGCCTGGTGCACGCTGACGAGCACCAGGAGCACGGGCTGCTACACGCCGAGGTCCGTCCGGGCGTTGCACTCCGGGGCCCCGGGCCGCCGGTTACCGGGCCGGACTCACCGAACCCGGCACACGGCGCTCCGGCCTACAGGGCCAGCCGGTGGACGCTGCCTCCGCGCAGACCGGCGTACAGGCACGGTCCGTCGGGGTCGACAGCCAGGGTGCGGACGTCCAGGTTGGGCAGGTCGCCGGAGGCGTCGTGCCAGGTGCTGCCGTTGTCCGTGGAGCGCAGGACACCTTGACCGGCGGTGATCACCGGCGGGTTTCCCGGGTACCAGACGCCGGCGGTGGCGGCGAACAGGGCGTTGCCGTGCTGGGCGAACGCCACCACGCGGACGGGACGGTCTCCGTGTTCAAGACGGGCGTCGTGGAACGTGGCGCCGCCGTCGGCGACCTCACGGTCGGCGGTGAGGTCCTCGAACTTCCAGGTGTCGCCTCCGTCCCGGCTCACCTGCATGCTGCCCTCCGCCGTCACCGCCACCAGGAACCTCCCCTCCCGGTGCGCGCAGACCGACCGGAAGGACTCACCCGGCGCCGGCTCGGTTGCGAGCCGCTGCCAGGTCGAACCCTTGTCGTCCGTGCGGAAGATGCCGCTCTCGTGCGCTTCGGAGAGGGCGCCGGTCGACAGCCACCAACGGCGCGGATCGGCGTGGCTGCCGACCAGGCAGGTGGTCACCGGACAGCGCGTCGGCGGCACGATGACCCGCCAGGTGCCCCCGAGGCCCCCGCTCCAGAAGCCACCCACCGTTTCGGGGGACGAAACCAGCAGCAGGGATCCGCCCTCCGGGCGCGAGATCGCCTCGACCGTCGCGGCCGAGGCGAAAGGACCCAGGGCCTCCCACTTGTCGCTTCCCGCTCGTACCGTGCTCGACGCCATCACATCTCCTCAGTTCCGGCCAGGAGGCCCGACCATCGAGGACCCTGCACAGAACATGACGAGCTGCATGCGTACGGTGATCCAGCCGCGCCTGCATGCCCCTCCTGCCTGAAGAAATAACCGAAATCCGCCCCTTCCGGTGCGTACGTTCTTGCGTTCCTCGTACACCGCTCGCGACGGCTTTATGTTTCAGGTCGGGCAGTGAGGCAGGGGGTGAAGCCCCGAAGGGCCGGCCGCTGGGTACAGGCCTGCCGGAAGGCTTCGGATCCTCCTTCCGCGAAGCCGCCGGTTTCAGTGGCGTGCGGTGGCCACTATCGGCCCGCTGTCGACGGTGGGCGGCGGCGCGGCCCGCTCAGGGTGCGTGGCCATCGGAGTGAACGATGCTGAGTCGACGCTCTGTCGGACAAGTCAGCAAGAGGTCGGCATCGGGATGGGTGCACCCTGCTGCACACGCGAACACATGAGAGCGCTCGTCATCCATGCGGTGTTGCGAGGGGACGTTCGGAGGCCTGCTCCGGGCCGTCTCGTGCGACTCGGGCGAGATCGTCTCAGATTCGTCACACGGCAACCCCGACTTTCGATCGGGGAGGTATCTCCGCAGGTCAGCGCATCCATGTCCCGAGCGTCAGCCGTACCTGCCGTGCGGCTGACGTGCGTCTGGTCATCCGCTCAACCACGCACCTCGCCCGGATCTCACCTTCTTCCCCTGCCCCTCTCTCGTCCGTACGGTCTCCCTACCGGATCGGCCGACATAGTTCGCCCAGTTCCACCGCGACTGCCTCTCCCGGGCCTCGTACCTGATCGCCGACGAGCGCACCGGCCGCGCCGGCGGCCTCCGCTCCTCCGTCGCCGCGAGCCTGCTGCGCCACCACGGCCACGCCGAGGCCTGCGACCTGCTCGGCGGCTACGCGGCCTGGGAGGCCGCCCGGACCGGCTGAAG
This sequence comes from Kitasatospora sp. NPDC088160, assembly GCF_044741445.1. NCBI lineage: Bacteria > Bacillati > Actinomycetota > Actinomycetes > Kitasatosporales > Streptomycetaceae > Kitasatospora > Kitasatospora sp. NPDC088160. The sequence continues at coordinate 139,418 of NZ_JBIUSS010000024.1, forward strand.
GGTGGGGGAGGGGCGGGCCGGCGGGCCGTCAGTCGGTGGCGCGCTGGGCCCGGTGGGCGGCGACCCGCACCCGGGTGGCGCAGCGCGGGGTGCAGAAGCGCTGCGGGGTGCGGCGGCCGGTGTCGATGAAGAAGCGGTTGCAGTCGGGGGCGGCGCACTCGCCCCAGGCGCAGGTGCCGCGCTCGCTGAGCCACAGGCCGAGGGCCAGGGCGGAGGTGGAGAGCAGCCAGTGGGTGAGGCCGGCGGCCGGGGGCGCCTGGGTGTGCATCGACCAGGGGCGGCCGGGGAGGCGGACGAGGCGGGGGCGGGCCGGGTAGTGGTCGAGCAGGGTGTTGATCGCTTCGGCCGCCTCGTCCTCGTCGTGGAGGGCGAGGATGCCGATCAGCGGGGCGGCGGCTTCGCGCAGCTCCCGGGCGTCGGCGTCGGTGAGGCGGAAGGGCGGGCCTCCGTGGCGTTCCAGGAGGGCTTGCAGATCGGCGGCGCCCGCCTCGGGGTCGGCGCGGACGGTGTTCGCGAGCTCGGTGACGAAGTGGAGGCCGCGGGGGTTGCCGCCGTCGTGGTCCTGGGTCATGGGTGCGCCCCTTCCGATCGTTTGCGCATCCCATGGTAACGTCAAAATCAAAGATTAGGCGTTACGAAGGAGTGGCATGCGATTCCCGGCAACGACGTCCGTCCTGATCGTCGGCGCAGGCCCGGTCGGCCTGACCATGTCGCTCCTCCTCTCCGGGCACGGCGTGCCGCACCTGCTCGTCGAGGCGCACCAGGGCACCTCCCGCCACCCCAAGGCCCGTGGCGTGTCCGCGCGTTCGATGGAGATCTTCCGTAGGCTCGGACTGGAAGCCGACATCCGGCAGGCCGGGCTCCCGGCCTCGCACGTCTTCTTCTACCGTGGCCGCGACCTCGTCGACCCGGACTTCGTACGCACCGGCGTGGCCGGCGCCCCGGACGGTGGCGCCGAGCGCACCCCGTCGCCGGGGCTCATCTGCTCGCAGGACGCCCTGGAGGCCGTGCTGCTGCGCCGGGCCCGTGAACTCGCGCCGGACGGCGTGCGGTTCGCCACCCGGCTGCTCTCCTTCACCGAGTTCACCGAGTTCACCGAGTTCACCGAGCCCGCCGCCGTCGGCGCATCCGCAGGCGGCGGCGAGGGCGTGCACGCGGTGCTGGAGGACCGGGCCACCGGCGACCGGCACACCGTGCGCGCCGACTGGCTGATCGGCTGCGACGGCGCAGCGAGCACCGTCCGCACCGGCGCCGGGATCGCCATGGCAGGGCCGACCGGCCTCGGCCACTTCCTCAGCATCCGCTTCGAGGCGCCGCTCGGCGAGGTCGTCGCCGACCGGGCCAGCGCGTCCTACTTCCTCACCGAGCCCGGCCGCGGCGGCTTCCTGGCCGTGGACAACGACCGGCACTGGATCTACCAGCACCCCTACGACCCCGGGCGCGACGACCTCGCCGACCTCCTCGGCGACCACCGGCAGCTGGCCCGGCTGGTGCGCGACGCCGCCGGACTGCCCGACCTCGACGTCACCGTCCGGGACACCCAGACCTGGCGGCTGGACGCCCAACTCGCCGACACCTACCGCCGGTCACGGGTCCTGATCGCGGGCGACGCGGCCCATGTGACGCCCCCCACCGGTGGACACGGCATGAACACCGGCATCGGCGACGCCGACAACCTGGCCTGGAAGCTCGCCGCGGTCGTGGCCGGGTCGGCCGGCGAAGCGCTGCTGGACACCTACCAGGCCGAGCGCCGCCCCGTCGCCAGCCAGGTCATCGACCTGTCCCTCGCCAACTCCCGCGCCCGCACCGGCTACCGGATCGACGACGAACTGCTGCTCACGGCGGCCTACCGCTCCACCGCCGTCCACGCCGACCCCGACGCACCCGCTCGCCCGCCGCTGGACCCGGACGGCGAGCACCCCGACGGCGGGCCCGGTGGCCGCCTCCCGCACCTGTGCCTGGCCGGACTCCCCGGGGCGGCGTCGACGCTCGACCTCGTCGGCCCCGGCTTCACCCTGCTCACACCCACCGGCGACCCCGCCTGGCAACGCCAGGCCGACACCGCCGCAGCGGCAGGCCTGCCCGTCGTGCTGCGGCCACTGCCCGCAGCCGACTGGCCCGGCCTCTCCGGCCTCCCCGCCACCGGCGCGCTCCTCACCCGCCCCGACGGCCACATCGCCTGGCAGGCGCCACACCCGCCCGCCGGCGACCGCGAGTTGCGGGAAGTCCTGCGGCGGATCCTGTCGGCGTAGGCGGCCGGCCCGAGGCCACCGGCCGACCCGACGCCACTGGCCGGGACCGTCACCGAATGCCGGCGGAGTACGACCGCGTCACGGTCGACGACGACCCGCGCGGGTACGTCCGCCGGCAGTACCGGCTCTGGCGCGACGTCAGGCCGTAGGGGGTCCCGCCCCCAGCAGCTGGTCCAGCACCCGGCCGAAGACCAGGCGCCCGGCGCGGGCCACGAGCGGGTCGAGCGGCGCGGGCAGGCACGCGACCCGGAGTTCCTCCGTCCAGGTCACCTCGGATCCGCCGGTCTCCCCGGTCTGCCCGGTGTCCTGGCCGGGGGCCCGTACGCGCAGTTCGGCCCAGCCGAGCACCAGTCGGCCCCGCTTCTCCAGCCGGCACAGCCCGTCGCGCCCAGGTGCGGGGGCGGCCAGGCCGACGATCTCCATCGGGTCGTCGAACCGGAACGGCCCGATGACCGTCCGGGCCAGGATGGCGTCCCCCGCCTGCCCGCCACCGCCCCGCACCACGGTGACCCGGGTGAACGGCACCCGGTCCCCGTGCCGGGGCCAGGCGGTCAGCCGCTCCCAGCAGACGGCCGGGGGCAGCGGCGAACGGCGGGTCAGGACGAAGCAGGCCATGCCTCACCTTAGGGTCCGCCGCACCGCAGGTGCTGAAGACGGAGCCTGGCGCCCTTCGCCAGCAGGTCGCGGCCGATCAGGGAGATCGCGGCCAGGCCTTTGCGAACCGGCGCACCAGTGCACCAGTGCACCAGTGCACCGGTCCGGGCACTCCGGGAGCTGACCCGCCCGCCACGTTCACGTCCCCGCCGGAGCGTGGCCGAACCCCCCTCACCCGTCTGGGAGGGCCTGGCAGGCCCGATGGCGGAGTGAGAGGGGTCCGCGGATTTCCTCGTGCCGTCAGCGGCGTCGGCGTCGCGGCCTCGGCCTGCCGAACCAGGCGGCACCCGCCCCCGTGGCGATGAGGGCGGCGGCAATCCACGCTGCCGGGCCGACGTGTGCTCCGGTCTCGGGCAGTTCAGGCCCGGTCGCGGTCGCGGTCGCGGTCGCGGTCGCGGGCGTGGTGGTCGTGGTCGTGGAGGGCGACGGCGACGGCGGCGCGGTGGTCGTGGAGGGCGAGGGGGAGGCCGACGGCGACGGTGAGGAGGAGGGGGACGCCGACGGTGAGGGGGACGGGGACGGGCTGGCGGTGGTGATGTTCAGTCGGGCGGTGGCGGGGCCCGAGGTGACCGTGGCTCCCGTGGCGAACGGCCTGGTCCCGTCGACGCCGGAGGCCGTGGCGGTGTTGGTGACCGATCCGGCGCTTCCGTCCGCCGCGGAGGGGGTGTAGGTGGCCTGGCAGGTCTGACTCTGCCCGGCTGCGAGGGGTGTGCCGGGGCAGCTGATCGACGACAGCCCCGGGAGCGGATCGTCGACCGCGACCGCCGTCCACGGCACGGGGCCGGTGTTGGTGACGGTGTACTGGTAGGTGACGGTCTGGCCGACCTGCGCCGTGGTGATCGGGGCTCCGCCGGCGGTCGCCGACTTGGCCAGCGACAGGCCGAACGGGTCGGGGATGGCGACCTGCACCGTGGTGCCGGTCACCGTTCCCGAGGGGTTGGTGCCGACCGCCCCGACCTGGTTGGTGCAGGCGCCGCCGCTGTCGCTGGAGACGATGTTCCACCCGGTGGCGTACTGCGGCACCACCGCGCCGGCCACGGTGCGCTGTTGCAGCGCCTTGGAACACCCGCCACTGCTCGCCTCGCCCGCCGGGAGCGCGGGCAGCGCCGGGCTGCCCGTCACCGTCGGGTTGGAGAACCCGGCCGTCGAGCCCTGGGTGACGTCCGTGAGCAGTTCGCTGTACGTGCCTGCGGCGCCGACGTACACGACTGCCGGGTCACCGGTCACGGTGACGTCCGCGACTTGGGTGCCCTGCGGGCCGGTGAGCTGAAACTGGCAGGGATCGCCCGAGGTCCCGATCGGCTCGACGATGAAGTAGGCGACTCCGGAAGCGTCGGTGTCGGAGAAGGACAGCGAGCAGTTGCCGGCGATATCCAGCTGGGTCAACGTCGGTGCCGCGGACGCCGTCGTGGGGACGGCCAACCACAGACTTGCGATGAGCAGGCCGAGGCAGGCAAGGGCGGTTCTACGGGCGAGCCAGATCATGCTGGTGACGCTAAGTGACCCAATTCGGCCGTGGGGGCGAGCCACGCGCCCTGGTCACTCGTCCGGCTGATGGGAACGATCGGGCGTCGGGCGCGGATCACGGCGGGGGCGTGCCGCCGAGGAGGGGGGCCAGGGCGAACAGGTCGGACGGGGCGGCGTCGTCGGGGAGCAGGACGACCAGCGGGGGGCGGGCCGGCGGGCCGAGCCGGGCGACCTCGTAGGCGGTGACGCCGCTGCCGGGCGCGGCGACCAGGGCGACCGGGGCCGGGGACTCCAGCAGCGGGGCGAGGACCGGGCGGTAGGCGGCCGGTGAGGGCGGGCCGGCGGCCGGGCGGAGCACGCCGAGCGCCTGCGGCCCCGGCCAGCCGCGCGCGGTGCCGGGGTAGCGGGTGTGCGGGGCGTCGGGCGGGGGCAGCAGCAGCACCCAGCCCGCGCCCGGGCGGGCGGCCCGGCGCAGCACCTCCAGCCGGACGGCCGGGCCGTCCGTCGGCGCGTCCGAGGCCGGCGGGTGGTCGGCGGGCCCGCCGGGTCGGGGAGCGGGGTGTCCGGCGAGGGTGGAGCGCAGCACCTCCGTGGTGCTGAGGCCGCTCGGCAGGTCGGGGAAGGTGCGCAGCAGGTGGGCGCTCTGGCTGAGGAGTTCGACGGCGTCCCGGTCGGCCAGCAGGGCGCGGTCGTGGGTGGTGGTGAGGACGAGTCCGCCGGTGGCGTCGTAGTGGGCGGCGAGGGTGATCGGGTACGAGGTGAAGGTGCCGGCCGGTACGGGGTTCTCCACGTGGATGCCGTGCGCGGCCAGGTCGGTCTCCAGCCGCAGGTGGTGCGGGGCGGTCGGCTGGTGTTCCAGGACGACCAGGCTGTGCGGCCGCTGCCCGCGCGGGGTGGCGCTCCAGCGGTGGGCCTGTCCGGGCGAGACCCACTCGTAGGCGGCGAGGTCGAGCACGCCGTCGCGCAGGGCCGCGAGCAGTTGCGGCACCGTCGTGCCCGGGTGCACCCGGACGGAGATCGGCAGCGGGTTGCGCAGCGCGCCGGGCAGCCGGTCGATGCCGTCCAGCGGGATGCCCCGTCCGGAGACCGTCACCGCGAAGCCGACCCGCACCGCCCGGGCCGGTCGGTGCTCGCGGGACTGCGCCGCGCGGTAGAGCAGCAGTGCCCAGGCGGCCTGGAGGGCGCTGCTCTCGCCCGCCCCCCAGGCGGCCGCCCAGCCGCGCAGCCGGACCGCCTCGTACGGGGTGAGCCGGCGCCGGGCGCGTCCGCTGCCGCGCCGGGTCGGGTCGGGGGCGAGCGGGAGGACGGCGCCGGCGGCGGTCCGGGTGGCCCAGAACTGCCGGGCGGCGTCGCTTCCCTGGGCGTCGAGCCAGCGGGCGTGGTCGCGGACGTCGGGGCGGCGCTCGCCGCCGGGCAGGACGCCGCCGGTCAGGTAGGCGCGGTAGAAGGCCTGGAGGAGCAGCCGCACGCTCCAGCCGTCGAGCATCGCGTGGTGGTAGGTGAGCAGGACCCGGGTGGCCGGCCCCTCGTCCTGGTCCTGCGGGCCGGAGTCGAGCAGGGTGGCGCGCAGCAGGGCGGGTCGGCGCAGGTCGAAGCCGCGGTGCCGGTCGGCTTCCAGCAGGTCGTCCCAGCCGACCGCGCCGTGCGGGTGCCGGGTGACTTCGGGGACGGCCCGTTCGTGCAGCACCATCCAGGGGTCGCCGGCGGTGTCGTCCCAGTCGAAGGCGGCGCGCAGCACCGTCTCGTGGTCGAACACGGACTGCCAGGCGGCGGTGAACCGGTCGGTGTCCAGCGGCCCGTGCCAGTTCCAGGACAGCTGTTCGACGTGCCGCCCGCCGTGGTCGGCGCGCCCGATGACCTGGCGCAGCATCTCCCGTTGCAGCGCGCTGGTCGGCACCGTGACGGGCTCCGGCGGGTGCGCCAGCGCCTCCCGCAGCCGCTCCACGAGTTCGGCGGCGCGCGCGGACGGTCCGGCGGCGATGCCGACGAACAGGCGCCGGAGGCCGTCCCGGCGGTCCTCGACCAGGACGGCGCGCAGCCGCGCTCCGGCGGCGAGGGCGCGTCCGAGGTCGGCCAGGACCCGGTCGAGCCCGTCGGGGCCGTCCACCGTGCGCTCCCAGAGCGCGTCCGCCCGGTCCTGGGGCGTGGGACTGGCCCCGTCGACGGCGCGCAGGGCGGCGCGCAGCACGTCGGCCTCGTAGGCCTGTTGCAGCTCGACCAGCAGGAACTCCGGGGGCCGGCCGGCCCCGCGTGGCTGCGGCGGACGCCACCGGCGGGTGGCGGTGCGGGCCAGCGCGGCGTTGACCGCCCCGGTGTCGAGCCGTCTTGGCGGACGGGCGGCGGGCAGGCAGGGCTCGGGCGACGGGGCGCCGGCCACCAGCAGGGTGACGGGTGCGCTGGAGAAGTGACGGTTCGTCATCGCTGATCAGCGGGCACCGGAGCCCGGTTCCTTCCCGTGGGCCGGCCAGGGTTGCGCCGGGGTTACTGGGTGGCGAGGCCGCCGCAGACGTTCAGCGCCTGGGCGGTGATGCTGGCGGCGGTCGGGGAGGTGAGGTAGCCGGCCAGCGAGGCGACCTCCTCCGGGGTGGTGTAGCGGCCGAGCGGGATGTGCGTCTGGAAGTGCTGGTGGATGGTCTCGGGGGTGGTGTTGTAGGCGGTGGCGTACTCGTGGTGGATCCGGGTGGTGTGCGGGGTGTGCACGTAGCCCGGGCAGATGGCGTTGACGGTGGTGCCGGTCGGGGCCAGTTCCTTGGCGAGTGCCCGGGTGAAGCCGATCACGGCGTGCTTGCTCGCGGTGTACGGGGCGCCGAGGGTGACGGCCTGCTTCCCGGCGGTGGAGGCGATGTTGATGATCCGCGGGTGCGCGGTGCCGGTGAGGTGGCCGTGCTTGAGGGTCTCCCGGGTGACCAGGAAGACGGCGTTCAGGTTGGTGTCGATGACGTCGTACCAGAGGTCGTCCGTGGTGGTGGCGATCGGCCCGCCGCCGGTGCGGCCGGCGTTGTTGACCAGCACGGTGATCGGGCCGTGCTCGGCCACCACGTGCCGGATCAGCGCGCTGACCTGGGTGGGGTCGCGCACGTCGCAGGTGGTGCCGTCGGCCTGGTGGCCCTCGCCGCGCAGGGTGGCCAGCGCGTCGGTGATGTGCGGGCCGGTGCGGGCGCAGATGAAGAGGCGGTGGCCGCGGCTGCCGAGCTCGCGGGCGATGGCGAGGCCGATCCCGCGGGTGCCGCCGGTGATCAGGGCGAGGGGTTGCTCGGGTGCGGTGGTCATGGCGGGTCCTGGGGGTGAGGGCGGGCTGGGAGCTCGGGCCGGTGGTGGGTGGTCGGTGGTCGGGGGTCGGTGGGGTGGTCGGGGCGGGAGCTCAGGCCGGGTAGAGGTTGTAGGTGGTCGGGTGGGCCGTGGTCGGGGTGTTGAGGGTGGGGTCGAGGGTGAGGATCGCGTGGTGCAGGTGTTGCAGGTGCGGGGAGGGCTGGATGCCGAGCTCGGTGGTGAGGCGGTGCCGCAGGTGGTGGTAGGTGGCGAGGGCGGTGGTCTGCCGGCCGGCCCGGTAGAGCGCGACCATGGCCTGGGCGTGCAGGCCCTCGTGGTGCGGGTGCTGGTGGGTGAGGTGGGTGAGTTCGGGGATGAGCTCGTTGTGCCGGCCGAGCCGCAGGTCGGTGTCGATGCGGCGTTCCAGGGTGATCAGGCGGCTCTCCTCCAGGCGCATGATCTCGATGGCGAGGATCGGCCCGGGCCGCACGTCGACCAGGGCCGGGCCGTGCCAGAGCGCGAGGGCCTGCCGGAAGTGGGTGGCGGCCTGGTGGTCGTGGCCGTGGTTGAAGGCGTGCTGCCCCTGGGTGGTGAGCAGGCTGTAGGTGTGGACGTCGAGGTTGTCCGGGTGGGTGGTGAGCTGGTAGCCGCCGTGCCGGGTGGTCAGGATGTCCTTGGCGGTGATGTGCGGGGTCGGCCCGAGGCCGTGGGTGATCCGGCGGCGCAGTTGCAGGATGTACGTCTGCATGGTGGTGAGCGCCTGTCTGGGCGGGTCGTCGCCCCAGATCTCCTCGATCAGGGTGGCGGTGGGCAGGATGCGGTTCGGGTAGAGCGCGAGGAGGGCCAGGATCTGGCGCTGCTTGGCGGCGGTGGGGACGACGGAGATGCCGTTGAGGTCGGCGGTGAGGGGGCCGAGGACCTTGAGGTGCATGGCGGTTCTCCTCTCGGGCGCGGGGCGTCCGCTCGGGTGGGCGTCATTCGGCTGCTTGTTCGGGTCGACGGAATGGTGGGGCGGACGCGTCGCACCCTAGTTGGGCCGAGGGGTGGGGGCCGGATTCCTCAAGTGCCCGTCGAGCGCGGTTCCGGGCGCTCTGGTGGGGCGCCTCCGGGCGGAGCGGTGCGGCGGGCCGGTGCGGCGGGCCGGCGCTCGACGGTGTGACGGGCGGGGCGCCCGGCGCGGACGGGGCCCGGGAACGTACGATCGGCGAATGGCTGACATGACGGAAACCACGCCAGGCTGGCTCGCCCCCGAGGAACTAGAGACCACCCGCGCCAAGATGCCGATCCTGTACGTCGAGGCCGTGCCGGTCCGCGTCGACGACGCCGGCGAGGTCACCCAGATCGGCCTCCTGCTGCGGATCGGACCGGACGGGACGGTCAGCCGCACGCTGGTCTCCGGCCGGGTGCTGCACCACGAGCGGATCCGCGACGCCCTGCTGCGCCATCTGGAGAAGGACCTCGGCCCGGTGGCGCTGCCCCGGATCCCGGCCTCGCTGCAACCGTTCACGGTCGCCGAGTACTTCCCGACCCTGGGGATCACCGAGTTCCACGACCCGCGTCAGCACGCGGTGTCGCTGGCGTACGTCGTGCCGGTGGCCGGCGACTGCCGGCCGCGCCAGGACGCGCTCGACCTGGTCTGGTTCAGCCCGCAGGAGGCCGCCTCCCCGCTGGTGCAGCAGGACATGCCCGGCGGTCAGGGGGCGCTGCTCAAACGGGCCCTGGCGCACGTCGGCTGCCTGAGCTGAGCACTCCGGCCGGGGCCCGCACCTCACCGGATGCGGGCCCCGGCCGGGAGCCGGTCAGGGAGCCGGTCAGGCTCCGGCGGATGCCAGGCGCGCGTTGCGCCGGGCGGTCGCCTCGACCGGGTCCAGCACCGGCACGGCCGCCAGCAGGCCCTTGGTGTACGCGTGCTGGGGGGAGTCGTACACGGCGTCGGCGTCGCCCTGCTCCACGATCCGCCCGGCCTGCATCACCGCGACCCGGTCGCTCACCTGCCGGACCACGGCGAGGTCGTGGGCGATGAAGACCAGCGCGAGGCCGAGGTCGCGCTGCAACTCGCCGAGCAACGCGACCACCTGGGCCTGGGTGGTGACGTCCAGTGCGGAGACCGGCTCGTCGCAGACGATCAGTCGCGGCTGCGGGGCGAGCGCCCGCGCGATGCCGACCCGCTGGCGCTGTCCGCCGGAGAACTCGTGCGGATAGCGGTGGTACCAGTCGGCGTCGAGGCCCACCCGTTCGAGGAGCTCGCCGACCCGGGCGCGGATGCGGCGCTCGTCGCTCCCACCGGCGATGCGCAGCGGGTCGGCGATGGACTCCCCGATGCTGCGGCGCGGGTTGAGCGAGGACACCGGGTCCTGGAAGACCATCTGCAACTCCCTCCGGAGTGGGCGCAGTTCGTTCTCCCCGAGCGCTCCGATGTCCCGGCCGCGGTAGTGGAGCCGGCCGCCGGTCGGCTCCAGCAGCCGGACCAGCATCCGCCCGAGTGTGGTCTTGCCGGAGCCGGACTCGCCGACGATGCCCAGCGTCTCGCCCGCGTGCACGGTGAGCGAGACGCCGTCCACGGCGGCCACGGGGGCCGCGCGCCGGGTGAGGCCGCCGCGGGTGGCGAACTCACGGCGCAGGTCGGTGGCTTCGAGCAGGACGTCGCCGTCGGTGCGCCCGGCGGCTCCGTCGGCGGCGGTGCCCGCGGCAGGCCCGGCAGAACCGGCAGGCCCGGCGGGCCCGGTCGGTGCGCCCGGAGCGTCGACCCGGGGCACCGCCGACAGCAGCGCGCGGGTGTACGGCTCGCGCGGCGCGCCCAGCACCTCGGTGACCGGGCCGTGTTCCACCGCCCGGCCGTCCTTCATCACCAGCACCCGGTCGACGCTCCCGGCGACCACCCCCAGATCGTGGGTGACCAGGACCAGCCCGGCCCCGGTCTCGGCCCGCAACTCGTGCAGCAGGTCGAGGATCTGGGCCTGGACGGTGACGTCCAGCGCGGTCGTGGGCTCGTCGGCGACCAGCAGCCGCGGCTCGCAGGCCAGGGCCATCGCGATCAGCACCCGCTGGCGCATGCCGCCGCTGAACTCGTGCGGGCGCGACCGCGAGCGCCGTCCCGGGTCGGGGATGCCGACGCGGCCGAGCACCTCGACGGCGCGGGCCCTGGCGGCCCGGCGGGAGACGGCCCGGTGGACCCGTACGACCTCGGCGATCTGGTCGCCCACGGCGTAGTACGGGTCGAGGGCGGAGAGCGGGTCCTGGAACACCATGGCCGCCAACCCGCCGCGCAGCCGCCGCAGTTCGTCGCCCTCGGCGGTGACGGCGTCGATGCCGGCGACCCGGACGGAGCCGCCGACCCGGGCGCCGGTGCCGCGGTGCAGGCCGAGCAGTCCGTAGGCGACGGTGCTCTTGCCCGACCCGGACTCGCCGACGATGCCGAGCGCCTGCCCGGCCTCCAGGGTGAAGCCCACGCCGTCGACGGCGCGTACGTGCCCGTCGCCGACCGGGAAGTCGACGACGAGATCCCGGACGTCGACCAGGGGAGGAGCCAGGGGTTCGGCGCTCACGTCAGGACCACCCTTCGATCGGTCACCGCGTAGAGCACGTCCGCGACGACGTTGGCGAGGACCACGGCGAACCCGGTGACGAGGGTGAGGCCGACGACGGTCGGCAGGTCGATCAGGCTGACCGAGCTGACCAGCAGCTTGCCGAGCCCCGGGAGCCCGAACAGCGACTCCGTCAGCACGGCGGAGCCGAACATCGTCCCGAGGTCCATGGCGGTGAGCGCGATCACCGGGGTGAGCGCGCCGCGCAGCGCGTGCCTAGTCACCAGGCGCCGCTCGCTGACGCCGTACGCCCGGAAGGTCCGGATGTGGTCGTCGGCGAGGGTCTCCAGCATGGACGAGCGGGTCAGCCGGGCGTACTTGGCGGACTCGATGAGCGCGAGCGAGACCCAGGGCAGCAGCAGGCCCCAGAACCACTGCTGCGGGTCCTCGGTGAGCGGTACGTAGCTCGGGAACGGCAGCCACTGGAGCTGGGCGCACAGGACGATGAGCAGCACCAGGCCGATGACGAAGACCGGGATGGAGTTGCCGGCCAGCGTCAGCGCGGTCAGCAGCCGCTCGCTGAGCCGGCCCCGGCGCAGCGCGGAGAGCAGCCCGGTGCCGACCCCGAGGGCCAGCCAGAGCACCATCGCGCCGAGTGCCAGCGAGGCCGTCACCGGGAGCCGGGCGGCGATCATGTCGGTGACCTGCTCGCCGCTGCGGTAGGAGACGCCCAGGCACGGCGCCGGGCAGTGCAGCAGGCCCGTCCCGGCGCTGAAGTCGCGGCCGACGACGACGCCCTGGAGGAAGTGGGCGTACTGGAGGTAGACCGGTGCGTCGAGGCCGAGGCGTTCGCGTACCTGGAGGACCTGGGCGGGGCTGCACTTCTCGCCGCAGGCCAGCTGGGCGGGGTCGCCGGGGGCGATGTAGAAGACCGCGTAGACGATCAGCGAGATGGCGAGCAGGACGCCGACCATGCCGATGGCCCTGCGGAGCAGGAAGCGGGTCATGCGGTGGCCTCCTCGGTGGCGGCCGACGGGCCGGGGCGGGCGGGGTCCGGCGTGCCGCTGCCCGGCGATGCGGTGCCCGACGGTCCGCTGCCCGACGAGCCGGCGCCGCGCGCCGTTCCGACCCGCAGCCGGGAGGCCGCGCGGGGGTCGAGCTCGGTGCGGACGGCGTCGCCGAGCACGGTGAAGGCGAGCACCGTGGCGAACAGCAACGCGGACGGGAGCAGCACGTACATCGGGTCGGCGCGGAACCAGGTGGTCGCGCCGGAGAGCATCTGGCCCCACGACGAGGTCGGCGGCTTGACGCCCACGCCGAGGAAGGACAGCCCGGCCTCGGCGATCACGTTGGACGGCAGCAGCACCGCGGCGTAGGTGATGACCGGCGCGGCCAGGGACGGCAGCAGCTCCCGGCGGGCGATCCGCCAGCGGGTGGCGCCGGCGAGCCGGGCCGCGGCCACGTAGTCGAGCTGGCGGAGGCTGAGCGTCTGCGCCCGGACCAGCCGGGCGGTGCCGGCCCAGCCGAGCAGCCCGATGACCAGGGTCAGCAGGAGCGGGCGGGGGAAGTCGGAGGGCACGACCGCCATCAGCGAGATGGCGAAGACCAGCGAGGGCAGCGCGAGCATCACCTCGGTGGTGTTGCCGATCAGCTGGTCGAGCAGCCGGCTGCCGAGGCCCGCGGCGAGGCCGAGCAGGACGCCGATGGCGACCTGGACGAGGGTGGCGCCGACGGCGACGAGCAGCGAGATCCGGGCGCCGTGGACCAGTCGGGCGAACACGTCGCGCCCGGTGCCGGGTTCGACGCCGAGCCAGTGCTCGGCGCTGACGCCGCCGAAGGAGCCGGTGGGCACCCCGCCGGCCGCCGAGTCGAGCAGGTCGTTGTGGTAGCTGGTGGGGTCCTGGCCCTCGATCGCGCTGAGCAGCGGTGCCGCTGCCGCGATCAGGGCGAGCAGGGCGATGACGAGGCCGGCGGCGAGGACGGCGCGCCGCGCGAGCAGCCGCCGCCACACCGTCCGGCCCCCGGCGGCCGGGGAGGCCGCGAGGGCCTTCCCGGCCTGGGGTTCCTGTGGAGCCATGGTTGTTCGACCGATCCGTCCGATCCCGTCCGCTACTTGACCGCGACCTGGGAGATGTCGAGCACGCCGGTCCAGTCGCTGATGACGATGTTGCGGACGTCCTTGCCCGACAGCCGCTTGTAGACGGGGTGGAACAGCGGGACGGTCAGGGCCTGGTCGCCGATCCGCTTGTCCAGGGCGCCCCAGCGCTTGGCCGCCTCGGCGTGGTCGGTGATCTTGTTGATCTGGTCGATCTCGTCGTTCACCGACGGGTCGTCCAGCTGCGCGGAGTTGAAGTTGTAGCCGTCGGTGACGATCTGCCGGCCGTCGAAGATCGGCGCGAGGAACGGGCCGCCGGAGGGCCAGTCGGCGCCCCAGCCGGAGAGGAAGAGGCCGGGTTCGGTGCTGACGGTGTGGATCGTCTTGGAGTACCTGGTGGAGTCCAGGGCGTCGAGCTGGACGGTGATCCCGGCCGCCTTCAGGCCGTCCTGGACGGCGGTGGCCAGGTTCGGGCCGTAGCCCTTGCCCGATTCGGTGGAGTGGGTGAGCGTGATGGTCAGGCCGTCCGGGTAGCCGGCCTCCTTCAGCAGCTCCCTGGCCTTCTCCGGGTTGCCGGTGGCGCCGGCCGGGAACGGGTCGTAGGGCGTGTACCCGAAGGTCTCCTGGGCGGGCAGGTAGGTGGTGGCGGCCTCGGCGAGCGAGGAGCCGCCGGCGGCGTTGACGACCGAGGTGCGGTTGAGCGCGTAGGCGACGGCCTGCCGGACCTTGGGGTTGTCGAAGGGCTTGACCTTGGGGTTGAACGCCAGGTAGTTGACGTAGCCGAAGTGGCCGGTGCCGACGCGGGCGGCGAGCGCCTTGTCGTCCTTCACCTGGGCGAGCTCGGAGGGGCCGAGGTTGGTGTCGGTGGTGACGGCGGCCGCGTCGGCGCCGGTGCCGGCGGAGAGCCGCTGGTTGATCACCGCCGGGTCGAGCCCGGACTGCACGTCGACGGTGTCCGGGTACGCCTTGCGCTGGTCGTCGTTGGCCGCGGACCAGTTGGGGTTGCGCTTGAGGACGAGGTGTGCGCCGTCGTTCTCGTTCTTGACGACCTGGTAGGGGCCGGAGGAGACGGGGTGCTCCTGGTACTTCGTCCCGGTGTCCTTGGCCTTCGGGACGGGGGCGAACTGCGTCTGGGTGGCCAGGTAGGGGAAGTCGCCCTCGGGCTTGTTGAGGCGGAAGGTGATGGTCTTCTCGTCCGGCGTCTCGATCGCGTCCAGACCGCGGCCGTCCTTGTACGGGCCCTGGTAGTCGGCGGCGCCGACCAGCCAGTCCCTCAGGAATGGCGCCCCGCCGGAGAGTTCGGGGGCGAATGACCTTTCGATGCCGTACTTGATATCGGCGGTGGTGATCGCCGAGCCGTCCTCGTACTTCAGGCCGTCCTTGAGGTGGTACGTCCACACCGTCGCGCCCTCCGAGGGGGTGCCGGTGTCGGTGGCGAGGTCGGGGACGACCTTGGTGCCGGCCGCGCCGTCGGCCCGGTTGCGGGTGGTGAGGGTGCGGAAGACCAGGGAGGGCACGTTGCCGCCGCCGGAGGTGTAGAGCCGTGCGGGGTCGAACTGGTCCTGCGGGTTCTGGTTGAGGACGGTGAGGGTGCCGCCCTGCTGCGGCGCGGCGTCCTTGCCGGTGCTTCCACCGCCGTCGCCCTTCGGTCCGCACGCCGCCACTCCGACGGCCAGGGCGACGGTGACGGTCGCCGCGGCGAGGCGGCGGGGGGTGAAGGTGGTTCGAGACATCGGAAAGGGGGCCTTTCGCTACCGATGGTGTACGGAGGAAGGCGGGCGACAGTGAGGCCGTGAGGAGAGTGAGCGGCACCGCGCCCGCAGGAAGGGGCGACGTCCCGGGGCGGCGATCACCGCTACGCGTCGGGACAGGCGGATTCAGCGACAGAGATTGTCGGAAACGCAGTGCGCGGCCACGCCGATCAGCGCCAGCTCAATGGCGGCGCACTCGATCGGGTGACGGTCAGACATGCCGAGAAGACTGTATGACTTTAAGCGGAATGTCAAAACTCCGGATAGCATCCGGCCGCCACGGGAACGCCGGGAACGGATTACGGCCCGGGCGCCGGGAGATCGTGCGGAAGCGGGGGGAAACCGGGGCCCGTGCCCGCCGGACCGGCGGGCGCGACATCACCCGAGTGGGTGCCGCGACCCTTCGGGGCGCCGGCGCCCCGAAGGCCCGGAACCGCCCGCCGGGCGGCCGTTCCGGGCCCTCGCGCACTTCCGTCTGCGGGTTGCCGCGCGCGGGCGCCTGCCCAAGCATGGGTGAACGTGATCGGCGATCGCGCGCAGCGCGGCCGCCCTACCGAGCGGAGCCGGACGTGGCCCCTTACCTCGAAACCGATCAGGACGCCCTGGTGGCGAGCGCACTCGCCGGATTCGCCCGGGCCCACCCATCGCTCGTCGTCCACGACCCCGACCTCGGATTCGTCCGCACCCGTGACCGGGCCCCCGGGCGCCGGGTCGGACTGCTCTCCGGTGGCGGCTCCGGGCACGAGCCCCTGCACGTCGGATTCGTCGGCCGGGGCATGCTCGACGCCGCCTGCCCGGGCCGGATCTTCGCCTCACCGCACAACCGGCAGATCTTCGAGGCCTCGCGCGCGGTCGCCGGCGAGGACGGCGTCCTGCACATCGTGAAGAACTACACCGGCGACCGGATCAACTTCGGCATCGCGGCCGAACGGCTGCACCGCCAGGGCATACCGTGCGCCAGGGTCCTGGTGGACGACGACCTCGCCTCCGAGTCCGAGTCCGTCGCCGCCGGCCGGCGCGGGACGGCGGCCACCGTCCTGGTGCAGAAGATCCTCGGAGCGGCCGCCGACCTCGGGCTCGGACTGGCGGAACTCTCCCTGCTGGGAGCCGAGTTGGCCGGGCGCTGCCGCAGCATCGCGGTGGCCGGCGCCGCACACACCTCCCCGGCCACCGGCCGGCCGGCCTTCGAGGTGTCGGACCGGACGGTCGAGTTCGGCGTCGGCATCCACGGCGAACGGGCCGAACTCTCCCTGGAGTGCGAACCGCTGGCCGTCCTGGTGGGCCGGATGGCGCTGCGCCTGCTGGAGGCGCTGCGCCCGGCCCGCGCCCCCCTGGTCGCGCTGGTCAACGGGCTGGGCGCGACCACCGGCCTGGAGCTGTACGCGGTCCTGTACGAACTGGCCGCCGTCCTGGACGCCGGCGGGCGCCGCCTGGCGCGCAGCCTGGTCGGCGACTACGTCACCGCCCTCGACATGCGGGGGTTCTCGATCACCCTGCTCGCCGCCGACGAACAGACGCTCGCGCTGCTCGACGCCCCCGCGTACACGGCGGCCTGGCCGGTCGCGCAATCGGCGCCGGCCCCCGGTCACCAGGAGGTCAGGAGATGACGGGCACGAAGGCCTTCGACGGCCTCTTCACGGCGGGCTGGATGCGGCGGTTCGCCGAGACCGTCGCGGTCACCGAGGAGGAGCTCACCCGGCTCGACCAGGCCGCCGGGGACGGCGACTTCGGCGTCAACCTGCTCACCGGCGTGCGGTGCGCCCTGGCCGCGCTGGACCGGCTGCCACCGGGGCGCCAGGCCGCGGCGGTACCGCTGGGCGCGGCGGCGGGCGCGTTCCTGGACGAGGTCGGCGGGACGAGCGGGCCGCTGTTCGGCCTGGTGCTCCAGGAGCTGGCGGCGGCCGTCGGCACCGGCCCGCTGACCGGCCCGGCCCTGGCCCGGGGAGCGACGGCGGCGCTGGAGGCCGTCCAGCGGGTGGGGGAGGCGCGGCCGGGTGACAAGACGCTCGTCGACGCCCTGCACCCGGCCGCACTGGCCCTGCGCGGCTGCACTCCCGATGCCCGCCCGGACGACTGCCTCGCGGCGGCCGCCGCCGCCGCCGCGGCGGGCGTCCGCCGGACCAGGGCCCTGCGGGCCCGCCGCGGCCGGGCCAGCTATCTCGGCGAACGGGCCTCGGGAGTGCCCGACCCGGGCGCCGTGGGCATCGCGCTGCTGTTCGCCTCGGCGCACGCGGTGCCGCGGACGCTGGACGGCGTGCTGCGCGAGGACAGCGCTGCTGACCACGCGTCCACCGGCAGCGCGTCCACCGACACCGCGCCGACCGACACCGCGTCCACCGACACCGCGTTCGGCGGGCCCGATCCGCTGTGCGGCCCCGAGCCGGCCCCCGCCGGACCGTGACCGCCTGGCCGGGTCCCCACCCGGCTTGCGCTCCGCCGGGCGCTGCTCCGCCGGGCGCTGCTCGGCCGGGGGCTGCTCAGCTGGTGAGGGCGAGAGCGCTCCGGCGCCGGACCCAGTCGAGCAGTCCCGGCTCGCCCAGGGTGGCGACCCACAGGTCGACCGCGTCCCGCGCCTCGGCCGACGGGTGCGGTCCGACACCGATCACCCGCAGCCCCGCCAGGACGGCCGAGCGGATGCCGCAGAAGGTGTCCTCCACGGCGAGGCAGTCGGTGGGCTCGGCGCCGCAGAGCCGGGCGGCGGTCAGGTAGACGTCCGGCGCCGGCTTGGGCCCGATCCCCTCGGCCGGGACCACGATGTGCTCGAAGTGTTCGAGCAGTCCGGCGCCGCCGAGTCCGGCCTCGATCACGTCGCGCGGGCAGTTGCTGGCGACCGCCAGCGGGACGAACCCGCTGAGCCGGCCGACCAGTTCGGCCGCGCCCGGCATCGGGACCGGGTCGGCGTCGACGAGCGCCCGGAAGCTCGCCAGCAGCCGGTCGGTCAGCTCCGGCGCCAGCGAGGGGTCGCCGGCGGTCTCGGCCATCAGCCGCCCGCAGTCCGAGTAGTGCAGCCCGGCCGCGCGCGCCGTGAACTCCGGTCCGGCCGTGAGTCCGTAGCCCCGCAGCACCTCCGCACGGGCCTCGTGCCAGTGCGACTCGGTGTCCATCAGCGTGCCGTCGCAGTCGAAGACGACGGCTGCAGGGGTCCAGTCGTTGATTCTCTCCACGGTCATGCCTACGCCCTTCAGGTGGGATTGGCTCTGTGGGATTCGCCGGGGTGCGCGTCGGGACGAGGGGGGGCGGCCACGGCCTGGGGCCGTCGCCGCTTGCCGACCTGTCCGGGGCCGGAATCTGGAGCGCGGCAAAACGACGCGCATCGGCGTCCGGGCCGGAGAAAACGACCCGGAACATAACGATCGCAACGTTACGATCGATATGTTTCGCGGTCAAACTTGGCGGCCCTAGATTTGCCGGGTCTTTACTTCAATAGCCCAACGACCCCACGGCGGTGATATGACCGTTCTGACGAATATGAAAAACACACAAATGCTCGTACTCGGTGATGCCGACTTCCGGGAGGGGGGCGAACTCGGTGAACCGCACGGCCTTCATCCGGTAGTCGACGGGGTGCGACAGCCGCCCCGCGCTCCGCAGTGCCGTGGCCTGCCGGGCCGCCTCCAGCAGCACCATGCCGGGCATGTGGTCGGACGGGTGGTCGAAGAAGAACGGGTGCGCCGGATCGGCCGGGCAGATCAGGAGGGGGCCATCCGCCCACGAACGACCGGCCGCGCGCGTCACCAGCACGTCGGAGGGCAGGGCGACGCCGACCTCCGCCGGTGACGGGGGGGCGGGGGGCGGGCCGGAGTCCGCGGGGTCCCCGGCCAGCGCGGTGCCGCGCAGGGCCGGGTAGGCGGGCCGTTCGACGAAGCGCGTGCCGCCCTCGATCCGGGCGAACACCACTCCCCGCGCGGAGCAGTCGACCCGCAGCCGCATGCCGGTGGGCCGGTGGTTTCCGGCCGAGGTCCGCAGGTCGTGCACCAGGGCCCGGCAGAGGACCGCCGCCGGGCCGTCGCCGCGCGGCTCGGCCGCCGGGTCGACCCGGCAGGACACGTCGGTGATCAGCAGGTGCGTGTCGGCCGGTACGCCGTAGTGGCGCAGCGGCAGGTAGATGCCCAGCTGGCGGGCGGTCTCCACGGCGATCAGCGGGTCGTGCCGCTCCCCGCGTCCGCGCGGGAAGGTGGGGTGGGAACGGGGCCACTGGGCCGCCGCCTCGAAGCGGTCGCCGCCTCGGGCCCGGACGTCGGTCAGCAGCACCTCCGCCACGGCGGCGCGGTGGACCAGTTCACGGGGGACCGTGCGGGACCAGCTGAGCGGTCGGGCAGGATGCCGGGCCGCCGAGGAGGGGAGGAAATCCAGCATCTTCATATTTACAGAAAATATCAATCCCCTTGGTTTCGCATGTCGTCAGTTGGCGATCCGGCCCGCGGATCACTACAGTGCGTGCGAAAAGCCGAGGTGATCTTGAAAAGGCAGAGGCGCGTGCAGAATCGGGCGGAGACGACACGGAGGTCAGTCCTCGAATCAGCTGCGCGATTGTTCGACGAACGCGGGTACGCGGGCACCAGCATCAGCGACATCAGCGCGGCCTCCGGCAGGACGAGCGGGGCCATCTACTTCCACTACACCAGCAAGGAGAACCTGGCCCGCGCCGTGATCGAAGCGCACTTCGCCACCTGGCCGGAGCTCGTCGCGCGCCACACCCGCACGCCGGTGCCGGCGCTGGAGCAACTCGTCCGGCTGAGCTTCGCGGTGGCGCGGGCCTTCCGCGACGACGTCGTGGTCAGGGCCGGCGCCCGGCTCTGGTCCGAGCGCGCGGCCATCGACGCCGACCTCCCGGTGCCGTTCGTGGGGTGGATCGACACCGTCCGCGTCCTGCTCGAACGGGCGGGCAGCGAGGGCGAGCTCGCCGCCCGGGTCGACCCGTCGACCGCGGCCCACGGCGTGATCTGCGCGTTCTTCGGGCTGCACACCGTCTCCGACGCGATCGACGGACGGCGCACCATCGAGGAGCGCCTGTGCGACCTGTGGGAACTGCTGCTGCCGGGCCTCCAGAAGAATCCCGACCCGGCCGCCCTGCTCGCCTCGGTCCGGCCCAGGCCGTCCGTGCGCGCCGACGGGTGGGGACTCGCCGGGAATTGACGCGGAATCGACCCCCGGCCTGCCGGGAGGAGGCCACGCCGCCGGGCACCGGGCCCTAGCATGAATCACCACGTCCGGGGCCGGCGGTGCGGCGGAGAAGAGGCGTCAGGGCTATGGCAGCGGTTCAATGGGCGGCCGGGCCGTCCGGTCAGGGGTCGGTCCAGGTACTGGAGTTCCTGTTCGCCTTCCTGCTCTCCGGCCTGATCGGGGTCGAGCGGCAGATCCGCCAGAAGTCCGCGGGCCTGCGGACGTACACGACGGTGGGCAGCGGCGCGGCGCTGTTCACCCTGGTGAGCAAGTACGGTTTCGCCGACGTGGTGCGCGCGGGCACCGTCGAGCTGGACCCGTCCCGGATGGCCGCGCAGATCGTGTCGGGGCTGGGCTTCATCGGCGCCGGGGTGATCTTCGTGCACCGGGGCTGGGTGCAGGGCCTGACGACGGCGGCCACGATCTGGCTCACCGCGGCGGTGGGCTCCGCCGCGGCCGCGGGTCTGCCGCTGCTCGCGGCGCTGACCGTCGCGGCGTACTTCCTCGCGTCCTACGCGATCAGGCCGTTGCTCAACCGCCTGCCCGCGCTGCACCGGCCGCCGGTCTCGTACCGCATCGTCTACCGTCCGGGCAGGGGGGTGCTGCGGGACGTGCTGGACCAGTGCACCCGGGCCGGCTTCGCCGTCTTCGAGCTGCGCACGCTGTCCGGCACGGACGGGGAGCTCCCCGGCGAGGTCTCCGAGAAGCCCGTCGAGGTCGCCCTGTCGGTGCAGGGGCAGGGCGACGCAGGCGGGCTCACCGCGCAGATCGCGGCCGTGGCCGGAGTGCTGACCTGCGTCCGCGGCCGGTCCGACGAGGAGTGACGTCCCGGCCGCGGGGGAGGGCGCGTCAGCGGGCGCCGAGGGCCGGCAGGCGCTCCATGATCCGTTCCATGCCGCTGGTCCAGTTCGCCTCCAGGGCGGCGACGGCCTGCTCCACGTCGTCGTCGAGGAGGCACTGGGCGATCCGCTCGTGCTCCTCGGCGGCGCGTTCGAGGATCTCGTGGTCGCCGACGACCACCCGCTCGTAGCGGTGGAGGGTGAGTTTGAGCGAGTCGATCAGCTCGCGCAGCCGGGTGTTGGAGCAGCCGGAGAGCAACAGCGCGTGCCAGGCGTCGTCGTAGCGCTCTATGGTGCCGTGCGGGGCCTGGGGCGCGGAGAAGGCGCGGGCCTCCGCCAGCAGCCGGGGCGCGATGGCCGAGAGGTACGCGCGGTCGGAGGTCCGCAGCGCCAGCGACTCCAGGGCGATCAGGATGGCCGTGAGGTCGAGGAACTCCTGCCGGCCGGTGGGTGCGAAGCGAAAGCCCTTGCCGCGCTCGCTGGTGATGATGCCTTCGCGCTCCAGACTGATCAGCGCCTCGCGCAACGGGGTGCGGCTGACGCCCAGTTCCTCCGCGAGGTGGACCTCGTTGATCGACTCGCCGGGGGTGAACCGGCCGTGGCCCAGCCGCTCCAGGAGTTCGTCCTTCACCTGTTCGCGCAGCGGACGCCGCTCGATCGCCATCGGGCTTTCCCTTCTTCCTCGGTCCGTAGCGTACCGGCCGGGCGACTGGTCAGGCGGTCCCGGCGCCGTCCACGGCGATGATCGCGCCGCTGACGAACGTGGAGGCGTCACTGGCGAGGAAGGCGACCGTCTGGGCGATGTCCCGAGGCTGGCCGATGCGGCCGAGCGGTCGGTCGGCGGCGTCGGCGTAGAAGGCGTCCGGGCTCTCGCCGAGCTGGCGGGCCTCCTCGGCGAGCATACCGGTGTTGGTGTCGCCGGGGCACACGCAGTTGACGCGGATGTTGTCGGGGCCGTGGTCGATGGCCATGGCCCGGGTCATGTTGACGACGGCGCCCTTGGAGGCGCAGTAGGAGACGGCCCGGCCGCCGCCCCGGATGCCCCAGCCGGAGCCGGTGTTGATGATGCTGCCGCCACCGTTCGCGGCCATCAGCGGCACGACCAGCCCGCTGAGCAGCATGACGGAGCGGACGTTGACGGCCATCACCAGGTCCCAGTCGTCGTCGGCGATGTCGCAGACGGTGGACCGGCGGATGATCCCGGCGTTGTTGAACAGCACGTCGACGCCGCCGTGCAGGTCGACGGCGGTGCGTACGGCCCGTTCGCAGTCGGCGCGTTGGGAGACGTCGCAGCGGACGAAGGTGCCGCCGGTCTCCTTGGCGGCCCGTTCGCCGCGGTCGGCGTCGAGGTCGGCGAGGACGACGGCCGCGCCGAGTTCGGCCAGCAGCGCGGCGGTGGCCCGGCCGATGCCGGAGGCGGCGCCGGTGACGATGGCGCGCTTGCCGTGGAGGTCGATCACTGGGGGCTCCTCTTCAGGGGGTCTCAGGAGGTCTCAGGGGGGCGGGTCTCAGGAGGTCCGGCCGGCCCGGCTGGTCAGATGGTCGGGCCGGTCAGGCGGTCAGGCGGTAGACGGCGCTGGCGTGGCGGCCGGTGATCACCCGGACGTGCCCGGACAGGGCATCGTCCAGCTCCGGGTCACCGGTGTCCAGCAGCAGCGGGCGGCCCGCGAGGGCGGCGAGCTTCGCCTCGGTGGCGAGGACGAGCAGCCGCTCGCGGCCGGTGGCGCGCAGCAGTTCGGGGGTGAACTGCTGGTTGCCGCGGCCGAGCAGGAAGCCCTGGCCGCCGATCGGCGAGAGCGCGATCCACGGGGTGGCGGGCAGGGCCAGCAGCTGGTCGGCCCGGGCATCGCGGATCACGACCCGGGCGCCGCCGCCCGGTTGGAGGCGGAGCACGTCCACGCCGGTCAGACAGGCGTCCGCCGCGCCGAGCGCGGTGGCGACGGCGTGCGTCGTGCCGCCCGGGCCGAGGGCGAGCAGCCCGCCGGGGCCGACGCGTTCGGCGACCTCGGCGGCGATGCCGCCCAGCGCCTCGGGGTCGGCGGCGGAACTGCCGGTCTTGCGCTGCTGGACCCGGGCGGGCAGGACCGGGACGGTCAGCCACCCGTGCAGGCGGGCGGACACCCGGCCCTCCCGTAGCGCCGCCTCGTCGCGGTCCACGACCTCGGCGGACGCCAGCCGGACGCCGCCGCCCACCCAGGCCGCGGCCACCTCGGCGGCGGCGCGGGGGTGGACGGCGAAGACCGCGGAGTGCATCTTGACCCCGGCCGGGATGCCGAGGACGGGCGGTCCTGGCTCCGCACCGAGCGGGCCGAGCGATCCGAGCGATCCGAGCGCGTCGAGGACGTCGCGGGCCGTGCCGTCGCCGCCGCAGAACAGCAGCAGGCCGGCGCCGGCCGCGACGAGGGCGCGGACGGCCGCGCGGGTGTCCGCCGCCGTGGTGCCCGGGCCGGTGGGCCGGTGGACCACCGTCGCGTCGAGGCCGGCCGCCCGCGCCGCGTCCGCACCCATCGGCCCGGCCGCCGTGAGCAAGGCCGAGTGCGGTGCGAGCAGGGCGAACTGGCGGAGCATCAGCTCCGTGCGGGAGGTCGCGGCCGGCCGGGCGCCGAGGGTGCGGGCCCGCTGCTGGACCTCGGCGCCGTCGCTGCCCTTGAGGCCGACCCGGCCGCCGAGTCCGGCGACCGGGTTGACCACGAGCCCGACGGTGGGGCCGGTCGCCGGGTTCCCGCCCGCCGGGCGGACGGCGGGAGTCGGACGACCGGCCCCGGGGCCCGCCGTCACGGCCGCTCGCCGAGGACCTTGCGGCGGTAGGCGCGCCAGCTGACGGCCCAGACCGCCGGGTCGTCCAGCGGTTCGTGCCGGATGCGGTGCACGGTGGAGTTGTGCGGGGCCGTGCGGACGGTCTCCGGGTCCTCGTAGGCCTCGCGGGCGACCTCGGCGAGGATCGCGGCGTACTCGTCGAGGTCGGCGCGGGAGTAGGACTCGGTCGGCTCCAGCGTCATCGGCTCGGGGACGACGTACGGGTGGTGGCTGGTCCAGTAGTGGGTGCCGAAGTCGGCGGCGCGGTACCCGAGGTCCTCGCTGTGCAGGCCGGTGTCCTCGTTGAGCTGCTGCCAGCTGTAGCGGACCTGCTCGACGCGCGGGCGCCCCTTGGCGTAGGGCACGGAGACGCCGCGGATCCGCTGGACCTGGTGCATCAGGTAGTTGTTGTTGAGCACGGCGGTCTCGGCGGCCTCGCGCAGCCCCGCGGCGCCCATCGACATGATCCAGGCGTAGGCGCGGACCAGGTTCGGGACGACGCCCAGGTAGGGGCGGATCTTGCCGATGGACTCCGGCCGGTCGTGGTCCAGGATGTACCGCTCGCCGTCGAACTCGACGGTGGGGCTGGGCAGGTGGGGCGCGAGCTCGGCGGTGACGCCGCAGGCGCCGGCGGCGGGGCCGCCGCAGGCGTGCGGGGTGGAGAAGGTCTTGTGCAGGTTGAAGTGGCACAGGTCGAAGCCGGCCTCGCGGGCCCGGGTGATGCCGAGGACGCCGTTGGCGTTGGCCTGGTCGTAGGCGCACAGGCCGCCGGCGGCGTGCACGATGCGGACGAACTCGGCGATCCGGGGGTTGTAGATCCCGGTGTCCTCGGGGTTGGTGATGAGCAGCGCGGCGGTGCGCGGGCCGACGGCGGCGCGCAGCGCCTCGATGTCGGGGTAGCCGTCCGCGTCCGGGTGCAGGGTGATCACCTTGAAGCCGGCGGTCTTGGCGCAGGCGGCGTTGGAGGGGTGCGAGAAGGCGGTGGTGATGACCTCGTCGCGCTGCTCCGCCTCGCCGCGGGCGGCGAAGTGGGCGCGGATGACGGAGACGTTGGTCCAGATCGCGGCGGAGCCGGCGCCGGGTTGCAGCGAGACCCGGTCCATGCCGGAGACCTCCTTGAGCAACTGCTCAAGCCGGTGGACGAGTTCGAGCACCCCTTGGACGGTCGAGGGGTCCTGGGCCGGGTGCAGGGCGGCGATGCGCGGGTCGCGGACGAAGGCGTCGTTGACCTTGGGGCTGTACTTCATGGTGCAGGTGCCCTGGCCGACGTCGACGTTGAGGTCGGCGCCGAGGTTCTCCTGGGAGAGCCGCAGGTAGTGGCGGAGCACCTGCTGCTGGCCGAGTTCGGGCAGCGCGGCCGGGGTGGTGCGGCGCAGCGCGGCGGGCAGGCGGTCGGCGGGGCTGCCGACGGCGGCGGTGACGCCGGGTCCGGGGGTCGGCGGCAGGACGCCGCGCTCGCCGGGCGCGCCCAGTTCGAAGATCAGCTTCTCGTCCCAGCGGGCCTGGTGGAAGCGGCGCAGAGCGGGCTTGGGGGCGATCCGCGGGTCGGTCCCGCCGCTGTTCTGACGATCCGTCACTTGACGATCTCCTCAAGGGCGGTGGCGAGGCGGTCGATGTCGGCCTGGGTGTGGAGCTCGGTCACGCAGTAGCGGCCCTCGTGTTCCCCGGCCGGGGTGCCGGCGTGCAGGCCGCGGGCGAGCAGCGCGGCGGCGACCTCGGCGGCGGTGCGCCCGCCGGTGTAGCGGAGGGTGAAGTCGGCGAAGTGGACGGCCTCGGGGTCGGCGAGTTCCACGCCGGGGGCCTGGGCGAGGCGCCGGCGGGCGTAGGCGGTGTTGGCGAGGATGGTCTCGCCGATCTCGCGCATGCCGTGCGGCCCCATCAGCGAGAGGTAGACCCCGGCGGCGATGCCGTGCAGGGCGGCGGCGGTGCCGACCCACTCCTTGCCCTCCTCGCGCAGGGCGAAGGAGGTGCGCTCGTAGGCGACGTCGCCGAAGCCGTACTCGCCCGGCACGTCGGTGGGGGTGAGGCCGAAGAGGCGGCTGGGGTACTCGGCCACCAGGCGTTCGTCGTCGGCGCTGGCGATGAAGCCCGCGTTGCCGCCGCCGAAGCTGGGGTGGATGCCGAGCGGCTGGAGGTCGCCGCAGGTGAGGTCGGCGCCGAAGGAGGCGGGCGGGGCGAGCGCGCCGAGGCTCAGCGGGTTGGCGCCGATGACGGCCAGCGCGCCTGCCTGGTGGGCGAGTTCGACGTACTGCGGCAGTTCGGGGTCGACCCGGCCGCAGTGGTCGGTCAGTTCGGCGAAGACGGCGGCGGCGTCGCCGGCGGCGAGGGCGGCGCGGACGGCCCCGGGCTCGGCCGGGACGAGCACGAGGTCGTGGACGCCGCGCACGTAGTCGCGGATCCGGGAGAGCTTGTCCGGGTCGAGGTCGCCGACCAGCAGGAGGCGGCGGCGCCCGGTGGCCCGGCCGGCCATCCGCAGTGCGGTCGCGGCGGCCTGGAAGCCGTCGTAGGTCGGCACGTTGACGACGTCGACGGCCAGCAGTTCGGCCATCAGCGACTGGTACTCCCACAGGGCCTGGAACCGGCCGTGGTCCTCGTACGGCTCACCGGCGTAGGCGGTGAGGAACTCGCTGCGGTTGACGACCTCGTCGACCACGGCGGGCACGTGGTGGCGGTAGCAGCTGGCGCCGAGGAAGCTGCGGCCGGGCGGGACGGCGGCGTTGCGGGCGAGCAACTCCTCCATGTGAGCGACCAGTTGCGCCTCGGAGCCGAGCGGCTCGGGCAGTCGCAGCGGGCGGTCCAGGCGGAGCTCGGCGGGGATGTCGGCGTAGAACTCCTCGACGCTGTGCGCGCCGATCGCCGCCAGCATGGCCTTCTTCACGTCGGGGGCGGAGTTGGGGATGTACGGGTGGGTCCGGGGGGCGCGTGCGGTCATCCTGGCACCTTCCGCGATTTCGGTCACAGGCCTTGACGGCACTGTGTGTGCTGAGTTCTGTATACAGCATTCGGCATTCACTCTTCAGGAGGCAAGATGTCGGGAGGAAAGAACTCAACCGGCACCCGGCACAGACGCCTTGACGCTCCGGCGGGCAGCCGGGCCGGATCCGGACCGGGCCCCACCCGGCGCCGGGTCCTCGGCGCCGGGCTCGCGGGCGGCGCGCTGCTGCTGACCGGGGCGACAGGCTGCGCCACCGGCGGCGCCGGCGCCCCGGACGCCAAACGGCTGGACGCGAGTTCGGGCGGCAAGGTCGCCGGGAAGATCACCATCTGGTCCTGGGACGTCGCCGCCAAGGCCATGCAACGGCTCGGCAAGGCCTTCGAACAGGCCCACCCCGGCACCACCGTCGACGTCGTCGACATCGGCTACGACAACGCCTACGACAAGATCACCGTCGGGCTCGGAGCCGGCAGCGGACTCCCCGACGTACTGACCGTCGAGGGCCACAGGATGCCCACCTACATCGGCAACTTCCCCCACGCGCTGGTGGACCTGACCAGCCGGGCCGGCGGCCTCGCGAAGGACTTCGCACCGTCCGCCTGGCGCACCGTCACCGACGTGGGCGGCCGCGTCCTCGCACTGCCCTGGGACAGCGGCCCATGCGCCCTCTTCTACCGCCGCGACCACTTCCAGCAGGCCGGAATCGACCCCGCCACCCTCACCACCTGGGACGACTACCTCGCCGCCGGCACCACCCTCAAGGACCGCACCGGCAAGAAACTGCTCATCCTGGACGCCAAGCAGGACAGCATGTTCGCCCTGCTGCTCCAACAGCAGGGCCAGGGCTGGTTCGTCGACGGCAAGGTCGCCGTCGCCTCACCCGCCGCCGAACGGGCGCTCACCCTGATGAAGCAACTGGTCGACCGGGGCCTGGTCGACTTCGAGAACGGCTGGGACGGCCTGGTCTCCGGCACCCACGACGGCAAGGCCGCCACCACCCCCACCGCCGCCTGGTGGGACGGCACCCTCACCGGCGACATGGCCGACCTGAACGGCAGGTTCGGCGTCGTCCCCCTGCCCGCGTTCGACCCCGGCGGCTGCCGCACCTCCAACAGCGGCGGCTCCACCCTCTGCGTCACCGCCCAGAGCAAGAACCCCGAACTGGCCTGGGAATTCCTCTCCTTCCTGCTCGCCGACCGGGCCAACCAGGCCTCGATGATGGAGCACGAAGGCCTCTTCCCCGCCTACCTCCCGGCCCTGGACGACCCGTACTTCCAGCAGCCGGACCCGTACTACGCGAACCAGCCCGCCATGCGGCTCCTCGCCGACCTCGCCCGGTCCATCCCCACCGTCGAGAGCACCGCCGACGACTCCAAGGCCGGCGACATCGTCAACACCGCCGTCAACCAGGTGCTGCACAACGGAGCCGACCCCGGCACCGCGCTGCGCTCCGCCGCCCGCCAGATCGCCACCGCGACCAGTCGCCAGCCGGCCCCGTAGGGACACGCGCCATGACCAGTCTCCAGGCCCCCGCCCCCCGGGTGGCCGCCGCACCCGCGCGCACCGCGCCCACCCGGCGACGACGGCTGCCACGCTCCGCGGCCTGGCTCTTCGCCGGGCCCACGGCCGTGCTCTTCATCCTCTTCTTCGCCTATCCGCTCGGCGCCAGCCTCTATCAGAGCTTCACCGCCCGCCGGGACGGCGCCACCGTCTGGGTCGGCCTGGACCAGTACCGGCGGATGCTGGACGACCCGGCCTTCCTGCACTCCCTGGTCAACACCGGGATGATCCTGGCCGTCCAGGTGCCCGTGATGATCGGCCTGGCGCTGGTGCTGGCCGTCCTGCTGAACCAGTCCTGGCTGCGCTTCCGGGCCGGCTGGCGGGCCGTCTTCTTCCTGCCCGCCGTCACCACGCTGGTCGCCTACGCCGTCGTCTTCCAGGTGCTGCTGCGCACCGACGGCGGCCTGGCCAACCAGCTCCTGCACGCCCTGGGCGCCGGCCCCGTCGACTGGCTCAACTCGCCCACCTGGGCCAGGATCTCCCTGATCGGCTCGGTCACCTGGCGCTGGACCGGCTACAACGCCGTCATCCTGCTCGCCGGCCTGCACGCCATCGGCCGGGACCAGTACGAGGCCGCCGCCCTCGACGGCGCGGGCACGCTGCGCACCTACACCAGCGTGATCCTGCCGCAGCTGCGGCCGGTGGTGCTGTTCTGCGTCATCACCTCCACCATCGGCACGCTCCAACTCTTCGACGAGAACTACGTGCTGACGCGCGGCGGCCCCGGCGACGCGACCCTCACCCCGGTGGTCTACCTGTACAAGGTCGGCTTCCAGCAGCTCGACTTCGGGTACGCGGCCGCGATCGCCTGGGTCGTGGTGCTGGTCATCGCCGCCGTCTCCCTCCTCCAGTTCCGGTTCTACGGAAGGGAACGCCGCCGATGAGCGCCACCTCCGCCCGCCCCCGGCCCGCCCGACCGGCGACCGTCCGCCCACCGCTGGCCCGCCCGCCGGCCGCCCGGCTCGGCCGCGCCGCCGTCCTGGCCGTGCTCGCCCTCGGCGCCGTCGTCAGCCTGGTGCCGTTCGCCTGGATGCTGATCGCCAGCACCCACAGCAGCTCCGAACTCTTCCACTCCCCGCCGCCGTTCCTGCCCGGCGGGGAACTGCTGCGCAACCTGGCGCACCTCCAGCAGAGCATCGGCTTCGGCCGGGTGCTGCTCAACAGCCTCGGCGTGGCCGTCGTCTACACCGCGCTGAGCTCCCTGCTGTCGGCCATGTGCGGCTACGGGCTGGCCAAGTACCGGTTCCGGGGTCGCGGGCTACTGCTCGGGCTGGTGCTGGCGACCATGATGATCCCGCTCCAGGTGCTGCTCGTCCCGCTGTTCCAGATGATGGCCAGCGTCGGCTGGATCGACAGCTACCAGGCGGTCATCCTGCCCTTCCTGGCCAACTCCTTCGGCATCCTGCTGATGCGCCAGGGCTTCCTGGACTTCCCCGACGAACTCCTGGAGTCGGCGCGCATCGACGGCTCCGGCGAACTGCGCACCTTCTACCAGGTCGTCCTGCCGTGCGTGCGGCCGCAGTTGGGCGCGCTCGTGATCTTCACCTTCATGGGCCAGTGGAACAGCTTCATCTGGCCGCTTCTGATGCTCAACACCGAGGACAAGTACACCGTGCCGGTGGCGCTCAACACACTGACCGGGCTGACCCGCGTCGACTACTCCGGCCTCATGCTCGGCTCCCTGCTGGCCACCCTCCCGCTGGTGCTGCTCTTCCTGGTGTTCCAGCGGCAGTTCGTGGCCGGCCTGCTCGGCGGAGCGCTGAAAGGATGACCCCCCGCATGACCTCCCGTACTCCTTCCCACGCGGCCGCGCTGACCCGCGTGCCCGGCCTCCTCTACGGCGGGGACTGGAACCCCGAGCAGTGGTCCGAGGAGGTGTGGGCCGAGGACGTGAAGCTGATGGCCGAGGCCGGGGTCAACCTGGTCACCGTCGGGGTCTTCTCCTGGGCGCGGCTCCAACCAGCGGCCGACAGCTGGGACTTCGGCTGGCTGGACCGCCTCCTCGACCTCGTCCACGGCCACGGCATCGCCGTCGACCTGGCCACCGCCACCGCCTCGCCACCCGCCTGGCTGGTCCGCGCCCACCCCGAGCTGCTGCCCGTCACCGCCGACGGCGTCCGGCTGGAGTTCGGCTCGCGCCAGCACTACTGCCCCTCTTCCGCCGTCTACCGGGCCGCCGCCGCCCGGCTCACCCGGGCCCTCGCCGAGCGCTACCACGACCACCCCGCACTCGCCCTGTGGCACATCCACAACGAGTACGGAGACCACGTCCAGGAGTGCTTCTGCCCCGCGTCCGCCGCCGACTTCCGGCGCTGGCTGCGCGAGCGGCACGGCGACGTCGACGAGCTCAACCGGTCCTGGGGGACGGCGTTCTGGTCGCAGCGCTACGGCTCGTTCGACGAGATCGAACCACCGCGCGCCGCGCCGGGGCCGGTCAACCCGACCCAGCTGCTGGACTGGCGCCGGTTCTGCTCCGACGCGCTGCTGGCCCTGCACCGCACCGAGAAGGCCGTCCTCGACGAGGTCTCACCGGGCGTGCCGGTCACCACCAACTTCATGTCGATGCTCAAGTCGCTGGACTACTGGGAGTGGAGCCGCCACGAGGACCTCGTCTCCGACGACGCCTACCCCGACCCGGCCGACCCCCGCACACACGTCAACGCGGCCATGAACTACGACCTGATGCGCTCCCTCAAGGGCGGCAAGCCGTGGCTGCTGATGGAACAGGCCCCCTCGGCCGTCAGCTGGCGGCCCGTCAACCTGCCCAAACGGCCCGGCCTGTACCGGCTCTGGTCGCTCCAGGCGCTGGCCCGGGGCGCGGACGGCGTACTGCACTTCCAGTGGCGCGCCTCCGTCGCCGGGGCCGAGAAGTTCCACAGCGCGATGCTCCCGCACCGCGGCACCTCCTCGCGCGGCTGGCGGGAGACCGTCCGGTTCGGGGCAGAGCTGCGCCGGCTCGGCGAGATCGCGGGCAGCCGGATCCGCGGGCGGGCGGCCGTCCTGCTCGACTGGGACAGCTGGTGGGCGCTGGAGCTGGACGACCACCCCTCCGCGCGGATGCGCTGGCTCGACCTGCTCCGGCCCTGGTACGCGGCCCTCCACGACCGCGGCGTGACCGTCGACTTCGTCCCGCCCACCGGCGACCTCGACGGCTACCGGCTGCTGCTCGCCCCCAACCTGTACCTGCTCGACACCGCCACCGCCGCCCGGCTCACCGCCTTCGTCCAGGCGGGCGGCCACCTGGTCTGCGGCCCGTTCAGCGGCATCAGCGACCGGCACGACCACCTCCACCCCGGCGGCCACCCCGGGCCGCTGCGGCCGCTGTTCGGCCTCGTCGTGGACGAGCACTGGCCGATCCCCGACGGGGCCGCCACCACCGTCCGGCTCGATGACGGCGGGCCGGAGCTGCGGGCCGAGCACTGGAGCGAATGGATCGACACCGAGGGCGCCGAGACCGTCGCCCGCTACGCCTCCGGCGAGCTGGCGGGCCTGCCCGCCGTCACCCGGCACCGCCACGGCACCGGCAGCGCCTGGTACCTCGGCTGCCACCTCGGCGCGGACGTCGGCCGGGTGCTCGACCTGCCGCTCGCCGAAGCCGGGGTCGGCGCCGAACTGCCCGGCCTGCCGACCGGCGTCGAGGCCACCCGCCGCCGCGCCGCCGACGGCACCGACTACCTGTTCCTGCTCAACCACGGCCCCGCCGCATGCCGGGTGGCGCTGGACCGGCCCGGCACCGACCTGCTCACCGGCGCCGACACCGGCCGGGGCGTCACCCTCGCACCGCTCGGCGCCGCCATCGTCCGGGTTCCCGCCGCCGGCCCCGATCCGGCCTCTCCGTCCCCGTCCACGCCCACGTCTCCGTCTCCGTCCACGCCCGCCGAGGAGCGCACATGACGCCGTTGTCCCGCCGCCGACTCCTGGCCGCCACCGCCGCCACCGGCACCGCCCTCGCCGTGGCGGGCGGCGTCGCACCGGCCGCCCACGCCGACGACCGGCAGGCCGCCCCGTCCGACCTGGCTGACCCGTCCGCCCTGTCCGACCTGTCCGACCGCTACGCCGACATCCTCGACCTGCACGGCACCCCCGCGCAGGCCTACCCCGGCGACGCCACCGGCAACAACCCGATCAACGTCTTCGCCGACCTCGGCGCCTGGCACGCCTACGCCCTGCCGCGCCCGCAGGACCCGCTCGGCGGCTTCACCGGCCCCCTCCACCTCGCCCAGGAATACCCGTGGTGGCTCAGCGACGGCCTCAACCGCCTCCAACTGACCGAGCAGGGAAGGATCCTGGACCTCGCCGCCGGCGGCGCCCCCCGGCTCACCTCGCTGCCCGGGCTGCTGCGCCAGTCCTACGACCTCGGCGGCCGCCTGGCGCTCACCCTCGAACTGCGCTTCGCCGGCAACCGCACCGCCCTGGTCAGGGCCCGGCTGGCCAACGGCGGCCCGGCCGAACGGACCCTCCAGGTCGCCTGGACCGGGACACTGCTGCGCCCGGCCACCGGCCCCCAGCACGACGCCCCCGCCCTGGTCGCCGCCGAGCGCGGCGTCGCCGTCCGGTTCGCCCGGGTACGGCAGACCTGGGACTACCTCACCGACGGCACCGAGCGCTTCGAGGTCCGCCACGCGGCGCCGGTCCGCACCACCGTCAGCGGCGACGGCCACCGCACCGAACTGGCCGGGCCTGTCCGGCTGGCCCCGGGCGCGGCCCGCACCCTGGACTGGGCCGAGAGCTACACCTTCACCGACGCCGAGCACTCCCGCGCCGTCGCCGAGGCGGACGCCGCGCTGCGCGCCCCCGACCGGGTCGCCGCGGCGGGCGCCGCCCGCTGGGCCGGGTACGTCACCCGGGCGACCGAGGGCGTCCCCGCCGCGCGCCGCCGGACGGCCGTCAAGTGCGTGCAGACCCTGGTCACCAACTGGCGCAGCCCGGCCGGGCGGATCCGGCACGACGCGGTCACGCCCACGCTCTCGTACAAGTGGTTCAGCGGGGTCTGGGCCTGGGACACCTGGAAGCAGGCCGCCGGCACCGCCGTCTTCGCCCCCGACCTGGCCGCCGACCAGATCCGGGCGATGTTCGACCACCAGATCCGGCCCGACTCCGCCGACCGCCCGCAGGACGCCGGGATGATCCCGGACTGCGTCTTCTACAACGACCCGAGCACCGGCGGCGGCAACTGGAACGAGCGCAACTCCAAGCCCCCGCTGGCCTCCTGGGCGGTCTGGGAGGTCTACCGGCGCGGCGGCGACCGGGCGTTCCTGCGCGAGCTGCTGCCCAAACTGACCGCCTACCAGGACTGGTGGTACCGCACCCGGGACCACGACGGCGAAGGCCTGTGCGAGTACGGCGCCACCGCCGACCCGGGCAACGCCGCCCCGGCGGACTGCCTGGCGGCGGCGGCCTGGGAGTCCGGCATGGACAACGCGCCGCGCTTCGACGCCGCCCTCGGCACCGCCGTCGTCGCCAACCGCAACGCGCAGGGCGCCCTGCTGGGCTGGTCGCTCACCCAGCGCTCCGTCGACCTGAACGCCTACCTGGCCGCCGACCACCGCGCCCTGGCCGCCATCGCCGCCGAACTCGGCGACCGCACCGCCGCCCAGCGGCTGCGCGGACGGGCCGAGGCGATCGACCGGGCCGTGCGCGACACCATGTTCGACCCGGCCACGGGCTGGTTCCACGACACCGACCTGGCCACCGGCGCCCGCCTCACCGCGCGCGGGCGCGGCATCGAGGGCGCGATCCCGCTCTGGTCCGGCACCGCCTCGCCCGCCCAGGCCCGCGCGGTCCGCGGGCTCCTGCTCGACCCGGCCGAGTTCGGCACCGCGCTGCCGTTCCCGACCGTCGCCCGCAGCTCGCCCTCCTTCGACCCGGCCGGGTACTGGCGCGGGCTGGCCTGGATCGACCAGACCTACTTCGCCATCGAAGGCCTGCGCCGGTCCGGCTGGAGCCAGGACGCCCGCCGGGCGACGGACCGGCTGCTGGCCGCGGCGGCCGGGCTCGGCGGGGACGGTCCGCTGCGGGAGAACTACGACCCGCTGACGGGGGAGGGGCGGAACTCGACCAACTTCAGCTGGTCCGCGGCCCTGCTCCTGCTGCTGCTCCGGATCTGACCGATTTGGCCCGGGCCTGCCACGTCCTGGCATGATCGGGGCATGGTCGAACGAGTCATTGCAGCGTGTGACGGAGCAGCCAAGGGCAACCCCGGTCCGGCGGCCTGGGCCTATGTGGTGGCGGACGCCGCCGGGGTGCCCCAGCGCTGGCAGGCCGGTCCGCTCGGGCACAGCACCAACAACGTGGGCGAGCTGACGGCGCTGGAGCAGCTGCTGGCGTCGACGGATCCGGCCGTCCCGCTGGAGGTCCGGCTCGACAGCACGTACACCCGCGACGCGGTGACCAAGTGGCTGGTCGGCTGGAAGCGCAACGGGTGGAAGACCGCCGCCGGCAAGCCGGTCGCCAACCGCGAGCTGATCCAGCACATCGACGAGCTCCTGACCGGGCGGGACGTCACCTTCATGTACGTCCCTGCCCACCAGGTGAACGGCGACCCGCTGAACGCCATCGCCGACAAGGCCGCAAGCGACGCCGCCCGCCGGCAGCAGGCCGCGGGCGGAACCGCCGCCGACCTCCCCGAGCCGGACCCGGCCCGGACCACCCCGGCGCGGGCCGCCCGCCCGGCTTCCTCGTCGGCGGGCTCGTCGGCCGGTTCGTCCACGGCGAAGAAGCGCTCCTCGGGCGGTTCGCGGACCCTGGCCGCCCGCTTCCCCGGCACCTGCCCCTGCACCCGCCCCTACGCCAAGGGCGACACCATCACCAAGGTGGGCAGCAGCTGGGGGCACCCGGAGTGCGCGGGCGCCCACGCGTAGGACCTGTCCGACGCCGGACGGGCCGACACCGGCCCGTCCGGCCCGCCCTGGTCGAACTCACCCCCGGGGTGGAGCCGGGTGGAGCCGGGTGGAGCCGGGTGGAGAAGCGCCCCGGGTGAATTCTCCACCCCCGCGCCGAGGCTGACGGAACCTCACCAGTCCTAGCGTCGGACGCATGACCCGACCTACCGGCCGCACCACGGCCCGCGCCGGCGGCGCGCTGCTCACCGCCGCCCTCCTGCTCGCCGCACCACTCGCGCCGACCGCCGTCGCGGCCCCGGCGGCGCAACTCGCCTGGGGGTCCTGCCCCGCGCCGACCCCGAACGCCAACGGGGTGCCGTTCACCCGTGACCCGCGCCAGCAGTGCGCGACCCTGCGGGTGCCGCGGGACTACCACGACCCGGCCGAGGGCACGATCACCCTCACCGTCTCCCGGCTGCGCACCGCCGACCCCGCCCACCGGCGCGGCACCCTGGCCGTGGTGCCGGGCGGGCCGGGCGGCTCCGGACTCGACTACCCGGGCGAGATGGCGAAGCTGCTGCCGCCGGACGTCCTGCGCTCGTACGACCTGATCGGCTTCGACGAGCGGGGGGTGGGCAACAGCGCCCCGGTCCACTGCGACCTGTCCGCCGCCGAGCGGGACGCCCAGCTCAACTACCCCTTCCCCGGCCCCGACGGCTCGATCACCGCCAACCTCGACCAGGCCCGGCGGGTGGCCGACGGCTGCGCGGCCGCGAGCGGCGGCTACCTGGCCGACGTGACCACCGCCAACTCGGCCCGCGACCTGGACCGGATCCGGGCCGCCCTGGGCCTGCCCCGGATCTCCTACCTGGGCAGCTCGTACGGCACCTACCTCGGCCAGGTCTACGCCACCCTCTTCCCCTCGCACACCGACCGCGTGGTGCTGGACAGCACGGTGCCGCCGGGCGGGCTGGAGCAGGGGTTCAGGCTGTTCAGCGAAGGCTTCGCCGACTCCTTCCCGGCCCTGGCCCGCTTCGTCGCCGCCCAGGACGCCACCCTGCACCTCGGCGCCACCCCCGAGGCGGTCCGGGCGAGCTACCTCCGGCTGGCCGGCGAGGTCGACCGCGACCCGCTGCCGCTGTCGGGCGGCCGGCTGCTCACCGGCGGCGGCCTGCGCAGCGTCGTCTACGCCTCGCTGGTCAAGCCGAGCTACTACCCCCTCGGCGCGCGGGTCCTGCAACTGGCCGAGGAACGCGACACGACTCCGGCCCAGGCCCAGGCCCCGACGCCGGAGGGCGCGACGGTCGCCGCCGGGCCGACGGGCGCGGGCACCGGCGGATCGGGTGGCAACCCGCTGCCGCAGGTCATCCCCGACAACTTCCTCGCGGCCCAGTTCGCGGTGATCTGCGGCGACTCGGCCTGGCCCCGCAACCCGGCCGTCTACGCCGCCCGCACCGCCGCCGACCGGGCCCGGTACCCGCTCACCAACGGCATGAGCGGCAACGTCTGGCCGTGCGCCTTCTGGCACTACGGCTCGAAGGAACCGCCGGTCCGGGCCGACCCGGACGGCCCGCGCAACATCCTGATGCTGCAGAACCGGTACGACCCCGACACCACCTACAACGGCGCCCGGCAGACCCAGCGCGCCTTCGGGCACCGGGCGGCGATGGTCACCTTCGACACGACCGCGCACGGCGTCGACTTCACCGACCCCCGGGTGCTCGCGCCGTTCACCGCCTTCCTGCTCGGTGGCCGGCTCCCGAGCTGAGCAGACGGCCGGCCGGGGCCCCGACCCGGGCCCCGGCCGTACGTCCGTCCGTCCGCTCAGGGCTTGGCGAGCCCGCTGCGGGCACCGTTCTCGGTCCGGACCGTGAGGGCGGTCGGCGCGGGCAGGTGTTCCTGGGGGTCCGGCGGGTAGAACTGCCGGGCCCAGTGCCGCAGGGCGCCGATCGGCCCGTCGCCGGGGGCGAGCCGGGGCGGTGACAGGTACTTCTTGGTGGACCAGATCGGGAAGTCGGCCGCCGTGAACTCGCAGCTCCGCTTGAACATCGGGCCCGCCAGCAGGCTCGACAACGACCGGCTGACCGCCCTGCCGACGGCGGGCGGCAGCCGGGACGGCTCGTCGAAGGAGAACCGGCTCGCCTGCCGGAACTGCATCCGGCCGGGCGCGACCATGGTGGCCATCACCAGCGAGCACATCTTCAGGCCGAGGGCCGGGGTGTGCACGTCGGTGTGCAGGCAGGCGAGGCCGTAACCGTCGACCTCGATCTCGACCTGGCGCCGGCCCAGCAGCGGGAAGTCCTCCTGCACCCGCATCGAGACGTGGAAGCGCGTGCCGTCCCAGTCGATCGGGGCCGCCAACTCGCCGCTCGGCCAGCCGTGCAGGGTGACGAAGTGGCCCAGGTCCACCGCGTTCTCCATGACGTCCTGGGCGTAGCCGGCCATCTCCCAGGCGGCGTGCCGGGGCGGCTGGTGCCCGAGCGTGTGCCACGACGGGATCTCCCAGTCCGGCTGCCGGCCGTCGTGGTGGCGCCAGACGAAGACGGCGTCGTTCACCTCGCGGACCGGAAGCTGCGCCAGGGAGGCCTTCGGCGGCGCGGAGCCGTACCCGGTCCGCACGCACCGGCCGTCCGGGTCGAAGGCGAAGCGGTGGAAGGGGCAGACCAGGTCGTCGCCCTCCACCTCGGCGAGGCCGAGGTGGGCCCCCAGGTGTGGGCAGTACGGGCGGATCGCGCGGATCCGCCCGCTCCGCAGCCGGTACAGCACGACGTCCTCCCCGGCCAGCCGCCGGGTGAGCACCGTGCCGGGCTTGAGCTCGTCGGAAAAGCCGACCGAGGCCCACCCGTCCGGGTACGGCAGGCCCGGCGGCAGCGCGACGTCGCCCGCGGTCGGGCCCTCACCGATGGGCTGGACGTGCTTTAAGGACTCGCGCATGAACTCTCCTCCTGGCCTGCCAGGCTCCGATCTCGGCAGCTCAGCCGGCCCTCCCGGGCGATTCGTCTCCGAACGGAACGCCCCGCATGTTAACCGCAGACCGATGGGGCCCGCACGAACAACATGGCTGATGCCAAAGAAGTCTGATGATTCATCAGAAAATCTCCGATGCGACCTTCGACGGCCGGACGGCTGAGCGATTCCCGGCCGGGCCGATCCACCGCAGCGCTGTGCAGCCTGCCCGGCGTCGGCGCGCAGGCGGGGTGCGAAGACACGCCCTGGACTTCGGGACGGCGGCAAACGCGGTGAGGGGTGCGCGAGTTGACACGGATCCTGGTCATCGGCGGCGGCACCAGCTAACGATCCGCCGCTTCGATGGCGCTCAGCGGGGCCGCCAGGTCCTCCAGGCTGCGCCGTTCCGCCCGTACGCCGATCGCGGCCTCGACCAGCCCCGCGGCCGTCATCAGGGCCGCCCCGATGCAGAACGCGAGCGTGGTGTCGGAGACCTTCCCGCTGCTCACCAGGCCGTTGAAGAGCAGCGGGCCGCTGATGCCGCCGACCGCCGTGCCGACGGCGTAGAAGAAGGCGATGCACATCGCCCTGGTCTCCAGCGGGAAGATCTCGCTGACCGTCAGGTAGGCCGCACTCGCCCCCGCCGAGGCCAGGAACAGCACGGCCGTCCAGCAGGCCGTCATGCCGGCCGCGCTCAGCGCGCCCTGCTGGAACAGCGCGGCGGTGCCGAACAGCAGGAGGCCGGAGCCGATGTACGTGCCGGCGATCATCGGCACCCGCCCGACCGAGTCGAAGAGGTGGCCCAGGAGCAGCGGGCCGAGGAAGTTGCCGACCGCGATGACCGCGAAGTAGTAGCCGGTGTCGCCCTCCGGCACGTCGAAGTAGAGGGTCAGGATGACCGCGTAGCCGAAGGTCACGGCGTTGTACAGGAACGCCTGCCCGATGAAGAGCGCGAGGCCGAGCACCGTGCGGCGCGGGTAGCGGCTGATCACGGTGCGGGCGAGCGTGACGAACCCGAGCGGGGCACGCTCGCGGATCAGGATCGGTCGGTCGGTGACGGCCGGAAGCGGTCGGCCGGTCTCCCGCTCCACGACCCGCTCGGCCTCGGCCACCACCTCCTCGGCCTCCGGGGCCCGCCCGTGGGTGAACAGCCAGCGCGGGCTCTCCGGGACGTGCCGGCGGACCAGCAGGATCACCAGGCCCAGCACGACACCGATCCCGAAGGCGAGCCGCCAGCCCACGTCGGTGGCGAACAGTGCGGTGTTCAGCAGTGCGACGGAGGCGAAGGCGCCGAGCGCGGCGCCGATCCAGAAGCTGCCGTTGATGATCAGGTCGACCCGGCCGCGCACCCGGGCCGGGATCAGCTCGTCGATCGCCGAGTTGATCGCCGCGTACTCGCCGCCGATGCCGAACCCGGTGAAGAAGCGGCAGAGGAAGAAGAACCAGGCCGTCCAGGACAGCGAGGTCACGGCGGTCGCCGCCAGGTAGACGGCGAGCGTCACCATGAACAGCTTCTTGCGCCCGAGCCGGTCGGTCAGCCAGCCGAAGAACAGCGCGCCGGAGCAGGCGCCCGCCACGTACACGGCGGCCGCGATCGTCGTCACCTGGGTCGTCGAGATGGCGATGCCGCTGCCGGGCTGCGCGAGCCTGGCCGCCATGTTGCCGACGATCGTCACCTCGAGGCCGTCCAGGATCCAGACGGTGCCCAGGCCGATCACGATCCGCCAGTGCCAGCGGGACCACGGCAGCCGGTCCAGCCGGGCCGGCACGTTGGTCTCGATGACCCCGGTTCCGGCGGACCCGGACCCGGACCCGGACCCGGCCCCGGGGGCCGCACCGTCGTGCGGGTTCCGCGCGGATGACTTCGCCGGATCGGCCATGCGGGGCTCCTTCGCTCGCCGTATCGAGACGCCCCGTCTGCCCGCTTTCCGCAGGATCGAACGCGGGCGTCCCCTTCGCTACGCTCGGTGAGCTTCGACGCTCCCTCCGTCATCATCCCCCGGGGGCGGAGGAGCCGCCCGGGGAGGCGCTGCTCCTGGCGGGCTACTGCTCGACGTACTTGCGCAGTACCTGCTGGTAGTCCGCGAACTCTGGCTCGGTGTGCAGCTTGGAGACGTCCTTCTTCAGGTAGACCATGCTGGGGCAGCTGGGTTTGGCGCTGCCCAGCAGCTGCTCGGTGCCGACCTTCCTCCCCGTCCTGGCCTCGTACACGGTCACCTCGTACCTGCCGCGGTAGAGCTTGAGGGTGTCCGAGGTGAACTTGCAGTCGGTGAGGAACTCGCC
Source organism: Kitasatospora sp. NPDC088160 (assembly GCF_044741445.1). Classification (NCBI taxonomy): domain Bacteria; kingdom Bacillati; phylum Actinomycetota; class Actinomycetes; order Kitasatosporales; family Streptomycetaceae; genus Kitasatospora; species Kitasatospora sp. NPDC088160. The sequence continues at coordinate 179,753 of NZ_JBIUSS010000024.1, forward strand.
CTCGTCGGGTGAGCCCAGGCAGGCGATCAGCTGGACGCGGTACGGGTCCAGGCGGGTCCCGCTCCAGTAGTCCGGCGAGCCGGCGGCGGGGGAGGCGGGGTGCGAGGAGCCGGACTCGCTGACGGTGAACATCGCGACCGGGTGCGGTCCGGCGCCGGTGTGCTCGGCGGTCTTGGGGAAGTACTTGCGCGCGATGTTGGAAGCGCAGCCGGCGTCGAGGTCGGAGATCCGGCTGAGTGCCTTGTCGCTCGCCTTCGGCTCGAAGATCACCCAGTACACGCCGTACCCGAGGAATCCGACCATCGCCAGCGCGACCACCCGTGCGGCGATCGTCCGTCCCTTGCGCCGGCCGGGTGTCAACTGCCGTGCGGCGCCGGTGGCGGCGCGCTTCCTGGTCGCCACGGCGTAGGCGAGGAAGAGGATCGGGGACGCCGCCACCACGGCGAACAGCACGCCGATCGGGGCGTTTCCGCCGTTGAACGCGATCATCGAGAAGACCACCGAGATTGCGGCGAGCAGGACTATCAGCTTGGCCATGAACATGCCCTCCCACGGGTCGACAGCAGCCGCGAGACTACCGCTGCCGGGGTGGGGCGCGGGCGCCCGGACCCGGTCCGGACGCGCTCCTGGGGCCCGCCGCTGTCGCCGCGCCGGTGTTCCGCCGGAATTCCACCCGCATTTCCGCACCAGCGGTGATTTTCTTCCCCGCCGCTTTCCGGAGCTCTTTCGAAGTCGATTTCCGGAGGTGGTGGAGAGGAGGTCGAGAGGTGCTGGAAAGGGCTTTCCGGCGGGGGTGCGGTGTGTTGTGGTGGGGTGGTGGTGGAGCCGGTCCGCACCTCCGTGGCGGACCGGACCGGCCGGACAGCCGCTGGTGGGCGGCGTAGACGCTCGCGCATGGATGTGAGTGCGGTGGCTATGGTTCGCCGACTCGGGGTGGATTTGAATGGTGCCATGACGACGAACCGGCCGGGCTCGCAGAGCGGTAGGGGCCCGCGGATCGCGTCGGACCTCCCGATCGCCGCCGGCGCCTTCGGGACGTCGGTTCCGTCAGTTTCCTCCGTCTCTCCGAATGAGGTGCTCGTGATGGCTCGTAAGGGTGTTGTGGATCTTCCGGTCGGTGCTGGTGTGGTGCTGGTGGTGGGTGGGACGGGTAAGACCGGTCGGCGGGTGGCGGATCGGTTGGCGGG
>NZ_JBIUSS010000025.1:0-33142 GCF_044741445.1 Kitasatospora sp. NPDC088160
ACGGCCGCATCGTCGACGAACTCCACCACCCCACCGCCGACACCGTCCTGGACCGCATGCGCCGCTTCGACGCCAAGGGCCGCACCAGCTAGAGCCACCACCAGCCAGGGCCCGCCAGCCCAGCCGCCGCCCCTACGCGAAACCCAGGACACCCCATGTACCGCACCGCACTGCGCAACGTGCTGGCCCACAAGGGCCGACTCCTCATGACGGCGCTGGCCGTCATGCTCGGCACCGCCTTCGTCGCCGGCACCATGGTCTTCTCCGACACCTTCGGCAAGGCCATGCGGGACAACAACTCCAAGAGCTACTCGGACGTCTCGGTCCAGGTCGTGGACTACTCGGCCGGCTCCCGCACCAGCGCCAAGCCGAAGGGCGAGAGCGGCAACGCCTCGCTCACCGACGCCACCGTCCAGCAGCTGGCCGCCCTGCCGGGCACCGCCAACGCCCGCGGCGTGGTCAGCGGCTTCACCGGGGTCGCCGACCGGAGCGGCAACCTGATCGGCCAGTTCTGGGCCGCCAAGGGCGCCAACTTCGCCCCGGCCGCGGACGGCAAGGACCCGCGCTACCCGATGGCCGAGGGCCAGGGCCCGAAGAACGGCAAGGAGATCGCCCTCGACCGCAAGACCGCCGACAAGGCCGGCTACAGGATCGGCGACACCGTCCGGATCGCCATCAACGGCCCGGTGATCGAGGCGAAGCTCACCGGCGTCTTCACCACCGACGACCCGGTGGTGAACAGCGGCGGCACCCTCACCCTGTTCGACCGCGCCACCGCCCAGCAGCTGCTGCTGGAGCCCGGCCACTTCAGCAGCATCGTGCTCACCGCCAAGCCCGGCACCAGCGAGGACGCGCTGCTCGCCCAGGTCCAGCCCAAGGTGCCGTCCGACCGGCACTTCGACGTCGAGACGGGCGCCAAGCTCAAGGCCGACGAGCAGGAGATGATCACCAAGGCCACCGACAGCATGCGCACCATGCTGCTGGTCTTCGCCGGGATCTCGCTCTTCGTCGGCATCTTCATCATCGCCAACACCTTCACCATGCTGGTCGCCCAGCGCACCAAGGAACTCGCGCTGCTGCGGGCGATCGGCGCCAGCCGCAAGCAGGTCACCCGCTCGGTGCTGGTCGAGGCCCTGGCGATCGGCACCGTCGCGGCGCTGGCCGGGCTGCTCGCCGGCATCGGGATCGGCGCCGGCATGCAGTCCCTGATGGGCCGGCTGAACGAGAACATGCCGCACGGCACGCTGGTCATCAAGCCGCTCACCATCGCGGTGACCCTGGCCGTCGGCGTCCTGGTGACGGTGCTGTCCGCCCTGCTGCCGGCCGTGCGCGCCGCCCGGATCGCCCCGGTGGCGGCGATGAGCAGCGGCGACCAGCCGACCAGCCAGAAGAGCCTGCTGGTCCGCAACGCGATCGGCTCGGCACTCACCGCCGGCGGCCTCGCGCTGATCGGCTTCGGCGCCTCCACCGGCAACGACAGCGGCCGCCTGCCGGTCGGCCTCGGCGCCCTGCTCGCCCTGATCGGCGTGTTCGTCCTGCTGCCGCTGCTCTCCCGCCCGGTGGTCGCACTGATCGGCCCGCTGCTACGCGGGCTCGGCGGCACTCCGGGCAAGCTCGCCCAGCAGAACGCGGTCCGCAACCCGCGCCGCACCGCGTCCACCGCCGCCGCGCTCACCATCGGCCTGACCCTGGTCAGCGGCCTCACCGTGATCGGTGCCTCGGTCGGCGGCGCGATCGACAAGGCCGTCACCAGCTCGATGAAGTCCGACTACATGGTCTCGGGCGCCAACCACATGAGCCTGTCCGAGCAGGTGCCCGGGCAGATCGCCAAGGCCCCCGGGGTGTCCGCCTCCTCCGCGGTGACGACCGCCGACTGGAAGTTCGACGGCAGCGGCGTGACGATCACCGGCATGGACGCCGGCTCCTTCGACCAGCTCGCCGAGGTCAAGCTGACCAGCGGCGCCACCGCCGCGCTCGGCCAGGGCGAGGTCCTGGTGGACCAGGACCTCGCCACGAAGCTCCACCTCACCGCAGGCTCGACGGTGGCGGTCTCCTACCCGGACCAGTCCACCGGTCAGCTCACCGTCGGCGGCGTGTACGAGAAGGGCGGCATGCTCGGCCCGGTCCTGCTGGCCAACAGCGAGGTCGCCAAGCACGAGCCGAAGCCCTACATCACCGACGTCCTGGTCAAGGGCAAGGACGGCGCCACCGCCGCGCTCAAGCAGTCCCTCAAGGACGCCACCGGCGCCAACCCGGTGATCGACGTCAAGTCCAAGCAGGACGTCCGCGACGACTTCAGCCAGACCATCACCTTCGCGCTGAACCTGATGTACGGCCTGCTGGCGATGTCCGTGCTGGTCGCGATCCTGGGCGTGATCAACACGCTGGCGATGTCGGTCTTCGAGCGCAAGCGCGAGATCGGGATGCTGCGGGCGATCGGCCTGGACCGCCGGGGCATCAAGCGGATGGTCCGCCTGGAGTCCGTGGTGATCTCGCTGTTCGGCGCCGGCATCGGCCTGCTGCTCGGCTGCTTCATCGCCTGGGCGATCAACGGCACCCTGAAGTCCAGCCTGAGCGGCCTGACCACCGTCCTGCCCTTCGGCCAGCTGGCGCTGTTCCTGGCCCTGGCCGGGGTGGTCGGCCTGGTGGCCGCGATCTGGCCCGCCCGCCGGGCGTCCAAGCTGGACATCCTGGCGAGCATCAAGACCGACTGACCGCCCCTCACGGGCCCGCCCAGCGGGCGGACGACGAGAAAGGGCCCCTGCCGGAGGGTTTCGGCAGGGGCCCTTCTACTTCTGTACTCCGCCCGGTCGCACGGCCGGCTGAGCACCACGGAGGTCGTGGTCCGGCGACACTGCCGGGCGGAGGGCCTCCGACTCATACCCCGGTGCTCCCACACCGGGGTCTCAGTCGCTTACTTGCTGGCGAGTTCCTTCTCGGCGGCCGGCTTGGCGGCCTCCACGGGCTTCGTGGGCGCCGTGACCTCCTGGATCGGCAGGCGCGGCTGCTCCATCTGGGAGAGGCCGACCATCTCGCGCTTCAGGAACATGGCCAGCGTCCAGTCGGTGAAGACCCGGACCTTGCGGTTCATGGTCGGGACCATGGCGCCGTGGTACGCGCGGTGGAACCACCAGGCCAGACGGCCCTTCAGCTTGACCTTGCCGAAGAGGATCGCGACGCCCTTGTGAAGGCCCAGGCCGGCGACCGCACCGAGGTTCTTGTGCTCGTAGTTCTTCTGCGGGAAGCCCCGCATGCCCGAGATGACGTTGTCACCGAGGACGGCGGCCTGGCGCACGGCGTGCTGCGCGTTCGGCGGGCACCAGGCGCCCTCGCCGGAGGCGAGGTCCGGGACCTGGGCGTTGTCGCCGGCGGACCAGACGTAGTCGAAGCCCTGGACCTGGAGGGTCGGCGCGGTGTCGACGTGGCCGCGCGGGCCCAGCGGCAGGCCGAAGTTGGCCAGCACCGGGTTCGGCTTCACGCCGGCCGTCCACACGATGGTGGAGGCGTCCATCTCCAGGCCGTTCTTCAGCACCACGTGCTGGTCGACGCAGGAGTCCATCGAGGTCTCGATGTAGACCTCGATCTTCCGCTCCTCGAGCTTCTCCTTGGTCCACAGACCGAGGTCCGGGCCCATCTCCGGGAGGATGCGGTTGGCCGCCTCCACCAGGACGAAGCGCATGTCGTCACGGCTGACGGTCTTGTAGATCTTGGCGGCGTCGCGCGCCATGTCCTCGACCTCGGCGATCGTCTCGACACCGGCGAAGCCGCCGCCGATGACGACGAAGGTCAGGGCCTTGCGGCGGACCTCCTCGTCGGCGGTGGACTCGGCCTTGTCGAGCTGGGCCATGACGTGGTTGCGGAGGCTGATGGCCTCCTCCACCGTCTTCATGCCGATGCCGTGCTCCGCCAGACCCGGGATCGGGAAGGTGCGGGAGACCGAGCCGGTCGCGACGACCAGGTACTCGAAGGGCAGCTCGTAGCTGTCGCCGGCCGCGGGCTGGATGGTGGCGACCTTGCGGGCGTGGTCCACACCGGTGACCGCACCGGTGAGCACCTCCGCCTTCTTGAGGGCGCTGCGCAGCGGCGCGACGAGGTTGCGGGGCGCGACGTTGCCGCCGGCCGCCTCGGGGAGGAAGGGCAGGTACGTCATGTACGACCGCGGGTCCACGACCGTGACGGTCGCTTCGCCGTAACGCATCTTCTTGAGGATGCGCATCGCGGCATACAGGCCGACGTAACCACCGCCGACAATGAGGATGCGAGGACGCTCCGTGGTGCTCATATCCGAAAGTATCCAGCACCGTCCGGAGCAGCCTTCGTGAGCCCGGTCACAAGCTTCTGGACACCCCGTGCTACACTGCGCGGCCGCAAATCCGGGCCCGGCGCGCCGACTCGCGGCCTCGGGCGCCCCCTCGTGAGCGCACGCCGGAATACCACCCTGCTGAGCAGCAACGATCCGTACGGTGCCCGGGTTCCCGCTCGTGATTTCGATTTTCAAACCTCAACCGAGGCTTGACCTGCGATCCAGGGGTCGTCACGGCGAGCAGACCTTCGGTCCCACATTTCGGACGTAGCGGGCGAGCAGCTGCGACGAATGACTGGATCGCCATGTGAAGAAATTCACGAACTTTCCCGCACCGGTCCGGGCGCGCCCCGGCCCCGGACCCCCGAAAGGGGTGCCGGGGCCGGTCGGGTAAGGCTCGCAGGAGGTCAGGAGGCCATACTCCAGGCGATGCCGTCCAGGATGTCGTGCTCGCTCACGACCACCTCGGCCGCGCCCGTCCGCTCCATGATCTCCAGCAGCTCCAGCGCGCCGGCCGCGATCACGTCCACCCGGCCCGGGTGCATCGACGGGATGGCCGCGCGCTCGGCGTGGGTGGCACCCAGCAGCTCGCGGGCGATCCCGGCGACCCGCTCCCGGCCGATCCGCGAGTGGTGGATCGCCGCCGAATCGTAGGCCGGCAGGTCCTGGGCGATCGCGGACACCGTGGTGACCGTCCCGGCCAGGCCCACCAGGGTGGCCGCGCCGCGCAGCGGGACGACCTCCTCGGCCTTGTCCAGCTCGGCCCGCACGTGCGCCCGGGCCGTCTCGATCTGCTCCGGCGAGGGCAGCTCGGCGCCGCCGAAGTGCCGCTCGGTGAGCCGGACGCAGCCGATGTCCACCGAGCGCGCCGCCTGCACGTCCGCACCGCCCAGCACGAACTCGGTCGAGCCTCCGCCGAGGTCGAACACCAGGTACGGCGCCGGGAACTGGCCGCCGGTCAGCTCCTTGGTGGCGCCCACGAAGGACAGGTGCGCCTCCTCCTCGCCGCTCACCACCTCGGGCTCGACGCCCAGGATCGCGCGCACGCCCTCGACGTACTCGTCGCTGTTCTCGGCGTCCCGTGAGGCGCTGGTGGCGACGAAGCGGGTGCGCTCCGGGCCGACCCCGAACCCGGCGATGACCTCCCGGTACTCGCGGCAGGCCGCGAAGGTGCGGGCCAGCGCGTCCGGGTGCAGCCGGCCGGTCTGGTCCACGCCCTGGCCCAGCCGATTGATGATCATTCGGCGGTCGAGGTCGGTGATCTCCCCGGTGGCCGGGTCCAGGTCGGCGACCAGCAGCCGGATCGAGTTGGTGCCGCAGTCGATCGCGGCCACCCGGGTCATGCTCACGCGGACTCCCCGGCGTCGGACTCCTCGGCGGCCCGCTTCTTCGCGGCGCGCTCGGCGGCCTTCTGCTGCTTGGCCTCGATCACGGCCTGGTGGTCCTGGTCCTTGGCCCGGTTGCGGGCGACCCGCTCACCGGCGGCCTCGACCTCGGCCGGGGAGACGCAGGGGCCCTTGGCCCACCAGTCCTCCAGCAGGCCGATCGCCTCGTCGCCGAGCGGGTTGACGCCCTCGCCGGCCGCCAGCGAGTGGCCGACCAGCACGTGCAGGCACTTCACCCGGTCCGGCATGCCGCCGGCGCTCGGGAAGCCCTCCAGCACCTCGATGGCATCGCGCCGGGCGATGTAGTCCTCGTGCGCCTTCTGGTAGGCGGCGGCCAGCTCCGGGTCCTCGGCGAGCCTGGCGGTCTGCTCCTTCATCACGCCGTCCGCCTCCAGGGTGCCGATCAGCGAGGCGGCCTTGGGGCAGGTCAGGTAGTACAGCGTCGGGAACGGCGTGCCGTCCGGCAGTCGGGGGGCCGTCTCCACGACGTCCGGGTTGCCGCAGGGGCAGCGGTGCGCCACGCCGCGAAGGCCGCGCGGCACCCTGCCGAGCTGGGCGGCGATGGCGGCGACGTCGGCGTCGGAGACGGCGGGGTGGTTCTCAGTGGTCATGGGGGGAGGTGTCTCCAGCGGGGGACGGTGGGAGCGGACGGGGGGAGGCGGGGGCCGGGGCGGCGGCGTCGGTGGTGTCGGCGGCGTCGACCGAGTCCCAGATGCTGGCGTACCAGGGCTTGGCGGCCCGCGCCGAGCCGCCTGGCGCGCCGTCGGAGGCGGCCGGGCCGGCGGCGGTGGCGGAACCGCCGGCGGACGCCGAGGGCCGGGCGGCGGCCGGACCGGCCGGATCCACCGCGATGTACGGGGTCTCCCCCGGCATCGCGTAGTGCAGCCGGACACGGGCCTGCGCCTTGACGTACTCGGGGTCCTGCCAGCGGGCCTTCTCCCGGCGCAGCTGCTCGACCTGCTGGCGGGAGCGGTCGGCCTTCGCCTGCTGGGCGGAGATCTCGGCGCGCTGGGAGATGAACTGCCGCGTCGGGTAGGCGAGGATCGCCACCAGCGAGCAGAGCACCAGGACGAGGACGGTCGCCCGGCTCGTGAAGCGAGGCCGGGCCGCCAAGCCCGGGATCCTCCAGCCTGCCATCTCCCGTTCCCCTCCTGGTCGCGACGGTGCCCCGCCGTCCACCCTACGGGGTGAACGGCGGGGCACCGGTCAGGCGTGCTCACCGGTCGGCGGAGCGACCGTGCTCGCCGCTCCGAGGAGCGGCTGAGCCTGCTGCTCCGCGGAGCGGCTGAGCCTGCTGCTCCTCGGAGCGGCCGTGCTTGCTACTCCGCGGAGCGGCTGTGCTGGCTATTCCGCAGAGCGGAAGCGCGGGAAGGCGCCGCGGCCGGCGTACTCGGCGGCGTCGTCGAGGATCTCCTCGATGCGCAGCAGCTGGTTGTACTTGGCGACGCGCTCGGAGCGGGCCGGGGCACCGGTCTTGATCTGGCCGCAGTTGGTGGCGACGGCCAGGTCGGCGATGGTGACGTCCTCGGTCTCGCCGGAGCGGTGCGACATCATGCAGCGGTAGCCGTTGCGCTGGGCCAGCTCGACGGCGTCCAGGGTCTCGGTCAGCGAGCCGATCTGGTTCACCTTCACCAGCAGCGCGTTGGCGGTGCCGGTCTCGATGCCCCTGGCCAGGCGGGCCGGGTTGGTGACGAACAGGTCGTCGCCGACCAGCTGGACCTTGTCGCCCAGCTTGACGGTCATGGCCTTCCAGCCGTCCCAGTCCGACTCGTCCAGCGGGTCCTCGATGGAGACCAGCGGGTAGGCGTCGACCAGCTCGGCGTAGTACTCGATGAGCTCGGCGGCGGAGATGGCCTTGCCCTCGAACTGGTAGGCGCCGTCCTCGTAGAACTCGGACGCGGCGACGTCCAGGGCGAGCGCGATGTCACGGCCGGGCACGTAGCCGGCCTTCTGGATGGCCTCGGTGATGAGGTCCAGGGCCTCGCGGTTGCTGTCCAGGTTCGGCGCGAAGCCGCCCTCGTCGCCGAGGCCGGTGGACAGGCCGCGCTCCTTCAGCACGCCCTTGAGGGTGTGGTAGACCTCGACGCCCCAGCGGACGGCCTCGGAGAAGGACTCCGCGCCGATCGGGGCGATCATGAACTCCTGGATGTCGACGTTGGAGTCCGCGTGCGAACCGCCGTTGAGGATGTTCATCATCGGAACGGGCAGCACGTGCGCGTTCGGGCCGCCCAGGTAGCGGAACAGCGGCAGGTCGCTGGCCTCGGAGGCGGCGTGCGCCACGGCCAGCGAGACGCCCAGGATCGCGTTGGCGCCGAGCGAGGACTTGTCCGGGGTGGCGTCCAGGTCGAGCATGGCCTGGTCGATCAGGCGCTGCTCGGTGGCGTCGTAGCCGACCAGCTCCGGGCCGATCTGCTCGATGACGGCCAGGACGGCCTTCTCCACGCCCTTGCCGAAGTAGCGGTTCTTGTCACCGTCGCGCAGCTCGAGCGCCTCGAAGGCGCCGGTGGAGGCACCCGACGGGACAGCGGCACGGCCGGTGCTGCCGTCGTCGAGGCCGACCTCGACCTCGACCGTGGGGTTGCCACGCGAGTCGAGGATCTCACGGGCTACGACGACATCGATGGACGGCACGAGGCATCTCCTTGCGGAAGCAGGGTCCGGCTGACGTTGGGTGCTGCCGGCGGGACGATTGCGGAGTCGTTACGACCAGAGCCTAACCGCCCCGGCCCCCGGGGCCGCGCTGGCCTCGGTCCCGTCTCAGCGTGTGGCCCGGCTACCCACCGGTAGTTCACCTGCTTGCCCGATCGAAGCGGGCGAATACGGGGGAATGCGGGCGAAGGGGGACAGGTCCCGTCCCCCTTCGCCCGCAGGGCGCGGGCCGTTCAGGGCCCGGGCCGCTCAGCCGAGGTGCAGCACCTGGCCGGGCATGATCAGGTTGGGGTTGCCGCCGACGGTGCCGCGGTTGCCGTCGTACACCGACTGCCAGCCGCCGGACACGCCCTGGGCGGCGGCGATCGTCGACAGCGTGTCGCCGGCCCGGACGGTGTAGTCGTGACCGCCCTGCGCGGCGGCGGGCTGCGCGGCCGGGGCGGACTGCGCGGGCTGCGCGGCGCGGGGCGCGTACTGCGGCTGGGCGGCGGGCTGGCCCGCGTACTGCTGGTAGACGCTCTGGTGGCTGGTCCAGTACCAGGCGCCGTTGTTCTGGTACCAGTACACCTTCGCGTCGGCGTCCCAGCCGGCCTTGCCGGAGAAGCCCTGGGTCTGCGGCTGCGTCTGCTGCGGGGCCTGCTGGACGGGCTGCTGGGCGGCCGGCTTCGGGGCGGCCTGCTTGACCGGCTGCTGGGCGGGCTTCGGGGCCTGCGCCTGCTGGGTCGGCTTGGCGGCGGACTGCTTGGCGGGCTTGGCGTCCGTGGAGGTGTCCACGGAGGCCGGGGCGCCGCCCTTGCTCAGGCCGGCCTTCTGGGAGCAGACCGGCCAGGCGCCCGGGCCCTGCGAGGCCAGCACCTTCTCGGCGACCGAGATCTGCTGCGCCTTGCTGGCCTGGTTGGCCTGCGGGGCGTAGGAGGTGCCGCCGTACGCCTTCCAGGTGCTGGGCGTGAACTGCAGGCCGCCGGAGAAGCCGTTGCCGGTGTTGATGCTCCAGTTGCCGCCGCTCTCGCACTGGGCGACGGCGTCCCAGGTGGAGGCCGGGGCGGCGGAGGCGCCGGTGGCGGTGAGGAGCGGCATCGCGAGTCCGACGCCGGCCACACCGGCGACGGCGATGGCCTTCTCGGTCTGGGTGCGACGGCGGTGGCGGCCGGTTCCAACGAACAGCATGAAGAGGTCCCTCTCCGCACGCCTGCGAGGTGAGCTGTCGGGTTCGGACCGGGAGGTGGCCCGGCCGCCGAAAGCGGAAACGATTCCGCTCGGGCGGCTTCACCCCAAGCCGTCGGGGAACGGCAACAAACCTGGTTCCCCCGCCCCTGCCCAGGGTCTGGTCGGTTTCCCGTGACGCGGCGGGCAGGATTCGGCGTTCCGCGCACGAGGTCCGCAGCTGCGAACTCCAGGGAGAGTAGACAGATCATCAGACCAATAACAAGCTCATATCACCGATATCACACACAAATTACGGCGCGTGGTCAATCGCCTACCAACGGCGGCGGTATGTCCGGATTAATGCGGGTTCAGGCCTGGCTCCACGGGCCGCCGGAGACATGCCGTCAGCGTGTCGGGGCGTCGGTCGGCGTGCCCGGCGGCGCGTGCGGAGAGCAGGTCTCCGGAGTGAATTCGACCGGGAGTTCCCGCAGGCCACGCATGATCAGGCCGCCCCTCCAGCGCAGGTTCTCCGGGTTTTCCGCGAGCCGCAGGTCCGGCAGCCGGGAAAGCAGCGTGGCCAGTGCGCTCCGCCCCTCCAGGCGGGCCAGCGGGGCGCCGATGCAGTAGTGGATCCCGTGGCCGAAACCCAGGTGCGGATTGTCCGTGCGGGCCAGGTCCAGGGTGTTCTCGTCCGCGAACCTGGCCGGATCGCGATCCGCCGCGGCCAGCACCACCAGCACCGGATCGCCCACCGGGATGTCCACCCCGCCGATCGACAGCGGCCGCGTCGCGAAACGCCACGTCGCCATCTCCACCGGCCCGTCGTAGCGCAGGAGTTCCTCGATCCCGGTCTCCAGCAGCGCCGTCTCGCCGCGCACCACCGACTCCTGCAGCAGCCTGCGCTGCTCCGGGTTGCGCAGCAGCGCGTACGTGCCGTTGCCGATCAGGTTGACGGTCGTCTCGAACCCCGCGAACAGGAGGATGAACGCCATCGCGGCGGCCTCGTTCTCGTTCAGGTGCTCGCCGTGGTCGCTCGCCCGGATCAGGCCCGAGATCAAGTCATCACCCGGATCCGCCCGCTTGCGGTGGATCAGCTCCAGCAGGTACGCCCGCATCCGCTTCACCGCCCGCCCCACGCCGCCGCGTTGGCCGCCGCCGTGCCGGATCATCATCCCGGCCCAGTCCCGGAAGTCGTCCTGGTCCTCGGCCGGCACGCCCAGCAGGTCGCAGATCGCGTAGATGGGGAGCGGGAACGCGAACTCGTGGATCAGGTCCGCCGAACCGCGCTGCGCGAAGCCGTCGATCAGCCGGTCCGTGAGCTGCTGCACCCGCGGCTCGAACTCCGCCACCCGGCGCGGCGTGAACGCCTTCGACACCAGCCGGCGCAGCCGGGTGTGGTCCGGCGGGTCGATGTTCAGCAGATGCGTCATCAAGTCCGCCTGGCGTTCCCCCGGAATTCCCACCCGCCCGGTGCGGTGCGCCTGCTCGCTGTGGTGCGCCGGGTTCTTCGACAGCCGGCCGTCCGCCAGCGCCTGCCGAGCGTCCGCGTAGCGGGTCACCAGCCAGGCCTCCACCCCGCTCGGCAGCGTCGTGCGGTGCACCGGGGCGTGCTCGCGCAACCAGGCGTAGGCGGGGTACGGATCGGTGGCGAACTCCCAGGTGAAGAGCTGCGGGGCGGCGGGATCGGGCTGCACTGGCATGCGTCGACCGTATCCGGTGGGTCGGGGCCGCACCGCCTCCGGCGGACGCGACCGGCGGGGCCGGATCGTCAACACCCGGCGGACGGCCCGCCAACGCTCCGTGGACGCCCCGTGGACGGTCCGTGGACAGCTCTTGGACAGCTCTTGGCCGGGTGGCGGGCGTGACCCTGGTCACCTGAGGGGTAATCCCTGTTGCGGAGGGTCAGGACCTGCCTACGATCCTCCGCAGAAATCGTGGGCGCCGGTGCGGTGTCGCCCACAGGGAGGAGCAGACCATGCGGGTCAGCGGGGCAGTCGTCGTCATCGCGGTACTCGACGGCGGATCGGGAGCCGAGCTCGCCCGCCGGTTCGCCGCCGCCGGCGCCGCCGGAGTGCTGATCGCCGACCAGCGTGCGGGCGTCGCCGAGGACCTCGCCACCGAACTCGACCGGCCGGGCTGCCCCGTCGTCGGCGTCGGCGGCGACATCCGCCGCCCCAGCGACGTCGCCGCCCTCGTCGACACCGCCGAGAAGCACCTCGGCCCCATCGACCTGTTCTGCGTCGCCGGCCCCGACGGCGAGCGGATCGTCTCGCTCGCCGAACTGCCCGCCCGCCTCGACCTCGAACGCCTCGCCGAACTCCTCGCCCTCGTCGGCGAGGCCATCGGCGAAGTCGTCCCCCGGCAGCGGCGGCCGATCGAGAACACCGCCACGGCCGCCTGAGGCCCTGCCCGGGCCCGCTACTCGCCGACCGGCCCGAGGCCCTCGGCCGCGCGCACCGCGTCCCGGTAACCGCGCGCGGCCGAGCGCAGCGCCGCGTCCACGTCCACCCCGGCGTCGTGCGCCCGCTGCGCCACCGCCAGCAGCAGCCGGCCCGCCGACTGCGCCGTCAGCTCCGCCGGCAGCGCGTACGGCTCGTCCGGCACGCCCGCGAAGCCCGCCCGGCGCACCCGCGACACCAGCTTCGCCGCGTACGCCAGCGACGGCAGCCCGGCCGGCACGCCGTCCAGCACCGACTCCCGGTCCGCCTTCTCGGCCGCCTTCAGCTGCTCCCAGTTCGCCTCCACCTCGGCGGCGCCCTCCGCCTCGACGTCCCCGAACACGTGCGGGTGCCGGTACATCAGCTTCTCGACGATGTCACCGGCCACGTCGTCGATCGAGAACGCCTCCGCCGGGTGCTCCTCGGCGATCCGGGAGTGGAAGAACACCTGGAGCAGCACGTCGCCCAACTCCTCGCGCAGCGTCTCCCGGTCCCCCTCCTCGATCGCCTCGACCAGCTCGTACGCCTCCTCGACCAGGTACTTCACCAGGCTCTCGTGCGTCTGCTCGGCGTCCCACGGGCAACCGCCCGGCGAGCGCAGCCGGTCCATCACCGACACCAGGTCCAGCAGCCGCGCCCCCGGCAGGTCGTACGACCCCGGCAGCACCTCGATCTCCGGCACCTCACCGGCGTGCTCCACCGCCAGCCGCGCCAGCGCGTCCGTCAGCCCCGGATCCCCGTCCGGGCTGCCCAGCCACACCGTCGGCCCAGCCCCGCCCGGCTGCCCGGTCAGCAGCCGCGCCAGCGCCGGTGCCGACCCCGCCGCCACGACCTCGACCTCCACCCCGGCCTGCCGCACCGCCGCCACCTGCGGATGCCCCGCGTCCCCCGCCAGCACCCGCCCCGCCGACCGCAGCGCCTCCCACGCCGGCCACGCCAGCAACCCGGGGGCCACCCGGTGGGTGGTCGTCAGCAGGATCAGCTTCGCGTCCGGAACATTCGTCGTCACACCCCGAACCTACCCGCCGCCCGCCCGGGGCGGGGACGGGCCCGACGGGACCCGCCCCTCCCGCCGGGGTCCTACTTCTTCGACCCCGCCAGGTCGTCGAACATCGCCGACAGGAACTCGCTGCACCAGCCCAGCAGCTCCCGCCCGACCAGCGGCTTGCCGCCGATCCGCCCGGTGCTCGGCCGCGGCACCAGCAGCTGCTGGGCGGCCGCCTTGACCTGGCTGCGCGGGTAGAGCCGGTTCAGCCGCAGCTGCTGGGACTCCCGCAGCTCCACCGGCCCGAACCGGACGTTGGCCCCCTGGAGGGTGATGTCCGCGATGCCGCACCGCCGGGCGTACAGCCGCAGCGCCGCGACCAGCAGCAGGTTCTCCACCGGCTCGGGCAGCTTGCCGTAGCGGTCGACGAGCTCGTCCCGGACCTGCTGGATGTCCGCCTCCGAGTTGACCGCCGCGATCGAGCGGTACGCCTGCAGCCGCAGCCGCTCGCCGGGCGCGTAGTCGTGCGGCACGTGCGCGTCGACCGGCAGCTCGATCTTCACCTCCAGCGGCTCCTCCTCCGGCTCGCCGCCGTTCGCCAGCGACTCGCGGAACTCGGCCACCGCCTCGCCGACCATCCGCATGTAGAGGTCGAAGCCGACGCCCGCGATGTGCCCGGACTGCTCGCCGCCGAGCAGGTTGCCGGCGCCGCGGATCTCCAGGTCCTTCATCGCCACGTACATGCCGGCGCCCATCTCGGTGTGCTGGGCGATGGTCGCCAAGCGCTCGTGCGCGGTCTCGGTGAGCGGCTTCTCCGGCGGGTACAGCATGTACGCGTAGCCGCGCTCGCGGCCCCGGCCGACCCGCCCGCGCAGCTGGTGCAGCTGGGAGAGGCCGAAGGTGTCCCCGCGCTCGACGATCAGGGTGTTGGCGTTGGAGATGTCGATGCCGGACTCCACGATCGTGGTCGACACCAGGACGTCGAACTCCTTCTCCCAGAAGTCGACGACGACCTTCTCCAGCTGGTTCTCCCCCATCTGCCCGTGCGCGGTGGCGATCCGCGCCTCGGGGACGAGGTCCTTGAGCCGGGCGGCCGCCTTGTCGATCGACTCCACCCGGTTGTGGATGTAGAACACCTGGCCCTCGCGCAGGAGTTCACGCCGGATCGCGGCCGAGATCTGCTTCTCGTCGTAGGGGCCGACGAAGGTCAGCACCGGGTGCCGCTCCTCCGGCGGGGTGGTGATGGTGGACATCTCGCGGATGCCGGTGACGGCCATCTCCAGGGTGCGCGGGATCGGCGTCGCGGACATGGTGAGCACGTCGACGTTGGCGCGCAGCTTCTTCAGCTGCTCCTTGTGCTCGACGCCGAAGCGCTGCTCCTCGTCGACGATGACCAGGCCGAGGTCCTTGAACCTGGTCTCGGAGGAGAACAGCCGGTGGGTGCCGATGACGACGTCCACCGAGCCCTCGAACAGGCCCTCCAGCACGGCCTTGGCCTCGCTGTCGCTCTGGAACCGGGAGAGCGCCTTCACCGACACCGGGAAGTTGGCGTACCGCTCGGCGAAGGTGGAGAAGTGCTGCTGCACCAGCAGCGTGGTCGGCACCAGCACCGCCACCTGCTTGCCGTCCTGCACCGCCTTGAACGCGGCGCGCACCGCGATCTCGGTCTTGCCGTAGCCGACGTCGCCGCAGATCAGCCGGTCCATCGGGACGGACTTCTCCATGTCGGACTTGACCTCGGCGATGGTGGTCAGCTGGTCCGGCGTCTCCGCGTACGGGAAGGCGTCCTCCAGCTCGCGCTGCCAGGGGGTGTCCGGGCCGAAGGTGTGGCCGGGGGCGGCCATCCGCGCCGAGTACAGCTTGATCAGGTCGGCGGCGATCTCCTTGACCGCCTTCTTGGCCCGCTGCTTGGTCTTCGCCCAGTCCGCGCCGCCGAGCCGGTGCAGCGTCGGGGCCTCGCCGCCGACGTACTTGGTGACCTGGTCGAGCTGGTCGGTCGGCACGAACAGCCGGTCGCCGGGGTGGCCGCGCTTGGCCGGGGCGTACTCCAACACCAGGTACTCGCGGGTGGCGCCCTGGACGGTGCGCTGCACCATCTCGACGTACCGGCCGACGCCGTGCGCCTCGTGAACGACGTAGTCGCCGGCGGCCAGGGCCAACGGGTCGATCGCGTTGCGGCGCCGGGACGGCATCCGGCGCATGTCCTTGGTGGAGGACTTCTGGCCGGACAGGTCGGTCTCGGTGATGACCGTCAGCTTCAGGGCCTCGTCGACGAAGCCGTGCTCGATCGAGCCGCAGGAGACGTAGACGACGTCCCGGGTGGGCGCCTCGGCGAGGTCGGCGACCAGCCGGGCCGGGATGCCCTCGTTGCCGAGCACCTCGGCGAGCCGGGAGGCGGGCCCGTGGCCCTCCGTCACCATCACGACGCGCCAGTCGGCGGCCAGCCGCTCCTTGGCGTCGGCGATCGCCCGGGCGGTGTCGCCCCGGTAGGCCTCGACGGCGTGCATGCCGAGGGTGAGCGTGTTGGCGTCGAACTCCAGGACCTCGTTCACGGTGGACTCGCTGGTCGCGAACGGGCTGACCGACCACCAGGGCAGGCCGATCTCGGCGGCGTGCTCGCGCACCTCGGCGAGCGAGCGCAGCGAGGCGGCGGAGACGTCGATGGTCTCCAGGTCGATCGGCCGGTCCCCGCCGGCCGCGGCCGCCACCCAGGAGGCGTGCAGGAACTCCTGGCTGGTCGCCACCAGGTCGGCGGCCCGGGTCCGGACCCGCTCGGGGTCGCAGACCACGGCGACCGAGCCGAGCGGCAGCACGTCCATCAGCAGTTCCATGTCGTCCACCAGGACGGGCGCCAGCGACTCCATGCCCTCGACCGCGATGCCCTCGGCGATCTTGTCCAGGATCTCGGCCAGCCCGGGGTGCTCGGCGGCCAGCTCGGCGGCCCGCGCCCGCACCTCGTCGGTGAGCAGCAGCTCGCGGCAGGGCGGCGCCCACAGGCCGTGCTCGGCGATCTCCAGCGAGCGCTGGTCGGCGACCTTGAAGTAGCGGATCTCCTCGACGTCGTCGCCCCAGAACTCCACCCGCAGCGGGTGCTCCTCGGTCGGCGGGAAGACGTCCAGGATGCCGCCGCGGACGGCGAACTCGCCGCGCTTCTCGACCAGTTCGACACGCGCGTAGGCGGCGGCGGAGAGCCGTCGGGCGACCTCCTCCAGGTCGTGCGACTCGCCGCGCCGGACGGCCACCGGCTCCAGCTCGGCCAGCCCCTTGA
Source organism: Kitasatospora sp. NPDC088160 (assembly GCF_044741445.1). Lineage (NCBI taxonomy): Bacteria > Bacillati > Actinomycetota > Actinomycetes > Kitasatosporales > Streptomycetaceae > Kitasatospora > Kitasatospora sp. NPDC088160. Next base: position 16,175 of record NZ_JBIUSS010000025.1, read on the forward strand.
CCTGCGGCTGGAGCACCGAGCGGACCGGCGCGACGACCACCTGCACCGGGCCGGCCGCCGGGTCGTCCGCCCGCGGGTGCACGATCCGGCGCAGCACGGCCAGCCGGCGCCCGACGGTGTCCGAGCGGGGCGACAGCCGCTCGTGCGGCAGGGTCTCCCAGGCCGGGTACTCGGCGACCGAGTCCGGCGGCAGCAGCGAGCGCAGCGAGGCGGCGAGGTCCTCGGCCTCCCGGCCGGTCGCGGTGACGGCGAGCACCGGACGGCCCCGCTCGCCGGCGGCCTGGCCGGCCAGCGCGCGGGCGAGCGCGGCGATGGCGAACGGCCGGGCGGCGGGCGGTCCGACCAGGTCCAGGTGGCGGCGGCCGCCGGCCGCGGCTCCGGTGGCGGTCGCCGCCTCGATGGCCTCGGCGAGGGCCGAGTCCCGCGCGACGACATCGAGCAGTCCGGTCAGACTCATCAGGGTCTCTTCTTCGTCCCGTGGCTGGTGCTGCCTCCGGGCGGCAGCGGCCTGCCGGGGCAACGCGAACGGCCCGGCACGCCGAGCGGCCGGGGGTCTCCAGCCTACGCCGCGGCACGGACGCTCACGCGGTGTACGGCCCGGCGGGGCCGGGCGGGAACGAACCACCGTCCGGGGCGACGAACGGCCCCCGGGCGGAGCCCGGGACCGGACCGCGACCGGACCGCGGACGAACCACTGGACGGAACACCGGACCGGCCGGTGGACGAACCGTCCGGCCCCTGGTCAGATTCGGCTCCGCGATCTGCCACGAACTGGACATACTCCTGTCACTGCCTGTCCATGGAGATCGCGCACCATGGTGAATGTGCCCGCCGCACCCAACCGTGGGGGATGGCTGTGGCGGCACTGTCGCACCCCCGATGGGGGTCGGAGGTGCGAGGCCGGGCGACCCTGGGTGGGGGCGCCCGCCCAAGCGCCGGGAACCGTGGCGCCCTTTCCTGGAGGGCGCCACGGGTCTCGGCCTCACTCATGGCCGCCGCCCTGCCGGGCCGCGTTGCGGCCCACCGCCGCCGCCACGGGCGCGGCGACCACCGGCGGGACGGGCCGACGCCGTACGTCATCACCTGGTGCCCCTGGTCGGCGGTGAAGCCGTACCGCTCCTCTTCGGTTCGCCGTCCCGGCCGGCCGCCGGCGCCGGCTGGTCGGCCGCAACGCGCAGGCCCTGGCCGCCCGGTGGGAGCGGTCAGGGCCCAGGACGCGAAGCCCACCCGGGATGATCACGGGCGAGCCGCCGGCGGAGGCGCCGGCGCGGCGGTCAGCGGCGCCGGTAGCTCACCGTGTTCGGGGTGGCGTAGCCGGCACCGTCGTCCACGATGACGATCTTCGGGATGACCCGGGTCTCCTCCTGCGGCTCCTTCTCGGCGCCTTCGCCGTCCCTGTCGGCCTCCGCCGACCGGGGCGGTCCGACCGGCTTCGGCGGCGCCGCGGCCGGCGCGACCGGACCGGTCGCCACCGCCCCGGCGGGCGCCTTGCCGGCGGGCGCGCCGGAACCGCTCGCGGCCCCGGCGACGGCCCCGCCCACCACCGGCATCCGCGGCCCGGCCACCGGCTTCTCCCGCGCCGCCGGTGCGACGGCCTTCCGCAGGTCGGCCACCTCGATCTCGCCGGTGTCCGCCTCCGAGTCCACCGGCGCCGCGTCCACCGGCGCCGCGTCGGCGACCGGCCCCGCGACCGCCGCCGCCAGCCGCTCCGGCTCGATGGCGCCGACCGCCGCGCCGGTGAGCGAGGCCAGCGTGGCCTTGATGTGGTCCAGGTGCTTCTGCACGGTCTCCAGACGGCCGTCGAACTCGCCCTGCTCGCGTTCGCTCGCCGCGTTGATCCGCTCGGCCTCCCGGCGGGCCTGCTCGATCAGCTGGTCGGCCTTGGCCTGGGCGTCGGTCTCCAGCTGCTTGATCCGGCCGAGCACGGTCTCCCGGTGCTGCTCGGCCTCCTTGACCCGGCGCTCGGCGGTCGCGGAGACCTGGGCGTCCTCGGCGTCGGCCTTGGTCTGGGCCTGGGCGAAGGTCTCGTCGGCCTTGCGGCGCAGTTCGGCGAGCGTGGCCTCGGCCTGCTCGCCGGCCTCGGCGGCGGCCACCCGCACCTTGGCGGCGTAGGAGGTGGCGGCGTCCCGGGCGCTGCGGCTCTCCCGGTCGGCCTCGGCCCGGATGCCCTCGGCCTCGGCGCGGGTGCGCTCGTCGGTGCGCCGGGCGGCCTGGTCGGCCTCGGAGCGGGTGGTGGCGGCGTACTCCTTGGCGGCGTGGCCGAGGGCCTGGCCGGCCTCGTAGACCTCGTCCCGGAGATCCTCCGAGAAGCGCTCGGCCTTCTCCCGGACGGCGCGCGCCTCGTTCTGGGCCATCACCGCCAGTCCGGCGGCCTGCTCACTGAGCACCTCGTAGTCGGGCTCCGGGGCGTCCTCGGCGGCCCGGCGGATGTCGGCCAGCCGGGCCTCCATCTGCCGGAGCCCGGCGCCGAGGACGCTCAGCCGCTCCCACGCCTCGTCGCGCTGAGCGGTGAGGGCGGTGAGGGCTCGGTCGACCTGCTCGGGCGCGTAACCGCGCCGGGCAGAGGTGAAGCCGTACTCGGGGACGGCGTCGCTCATGGGCTCTTCCCCTCATGTCGCGGGCTGCGGAGCCCATGATCGGACGGAACGGACGGATCCGGAACCGGTTCGGCGGCCAGGGCCGAAATCGGACGCCTGGCGGACCGGAATACGTCGAGGACCGGACGAAAAGACCCATCCTCTTGACCTATTTTGCGCAGATCCGGGCGAAACCCCAACGAGGCACAGCCGGGACGGCATGCCGGAGGGGTCGTTCCAAACACCGGAACGACCCCTCCCCACCTGCGAGGATCCGCGACGACCCGCTACAGCAGGCCGTCCCAGAACTGCTCCAGCAGCACGGCCCACCACGTGTCCGCCGTCTGCAGGGCCGCCGGGTCGATCGCGGCGAGCTGCGCCTGGAAGTCGGTCGTCCAGCGACCGGCCTGGTCCGGGGTCAGCCCGTACCGCAGCCGCCACATCCGGCCCAGCAGGGCCATCGCGCGGACGAACTCCGGTACACCCGTGTTGACGAACCGGGGCGGCTGGCCGGTTCCGTCGACGTCCACGGCGACCACGTTCGCGGTGCCGTACTGGACACAGAGCTGGCGGCCGTAGTCGTTGCCGAGCACCAGGTAGCCGCCGAAATCCGGGGCCGCGGGCAGACCGCGCTCGGCGGCCAGCTCGGCGAGCGTCGGGATCGGCCGACCCTCCTGCGCCTGCGCCCAGAAGAACGGGCCGAAGTCGCGCGGCAGCCCCGCCCACACCAGGGCCTGCGACACCGGCTCGGGCACGCCCTGACGCGAGACCGCGCGCTGCTCGTAGCGGAACACGTTCTGGCCGAAGGCCGCCCCGAGCTCCTGGGCGAGCTGCTGCGGCGGGAGCGGCGGCAGCGGCTGGACCGTCCCCGGCACGGGCAGCGGCACCCGGGACGGGCGGACCCGCTGGGCCCCGGAGGCCAGCTGGTGCAGCTCGTCCAGGTGGTCGAGCAGCTCGGCCATGCCGGCCTGCCGGGACGCGTGGTCGCGGCCGTAGGCGGCGGTGTGGGTGAGCCGGACGTTCGGCCAGGACGCGGCGATCATGCGGTTGCAGTAGCCGCCCGGCAGGTCGCACGACTCCAGCTCGGTGTAGAGCTCCAGCACCTGCTCCGGCGGTACGTTCAGCCGCCGCAGGTCCTGGAGGATCTTCCACTCGGGGTGCGGGGTGCCGGGCTCGCTGCGGTGCAGCAGCTTCTGCTCGGAGCCGTCCGGGCCCCGGTAGCTCAGCGCGGCGAAGTAGCCGGGGCCGACCGCCGGCACCCCCGGCGGGACGGCGGCGCCCTGCGGCACTCCGGGCACCGGCGCCGGCGGGACGGCCGGGGCCGCACCGCCCGCGTTCGGGTAGCCGTACCCGGCCGCGGGCGCGGCGGGGGCCGACGGACCGCCGGGCGGCGACGGGACGGCGGGGCCGCCGGACGGCGGGGTGCCCGGGTCGGCCGGCACGGCGCCCAGCAGCGCCGGGTCGACCGCCTCGGCCAGCTGGGTCGCCTCGTACGCCACGCCGGAGGCGGGCGCGGCCGGCGGCACCGGGGCGGGCGCCGGGGCGACGGCCCCGCGCAGGCCCGCCGGAGGCGGGGGCGGCGGGGTCGAACCGGCCGCGCGGCCGCCGGGGCCCGCGGCGGGCACGCCGGCCCCCGGGGTGTGCCGCAGCCCGGCGGGCGGGGGCGGCGGCGGGGCGGAGGCCGAACTGCGGCCGAGCGCGACGCCGTGCGCGCCCGGACCGGACGCGCCACCGCGCAGCGCGGCCGGAGGAGGCGGCGGCGGGGCCGACCCCGGGTTGCGGCCGAGCCCGGCCTGCGGCGGCGCAGTCGGCGCCGGGGCCGCGGGAGCCCCGGGCGCCGGGGCAGCGGGCGGACCGCCCAGGCCGGGCAGGCCGCCGGGCGCGGCGAGCACGGTCGGCGCGTGCTCCACCGGCGCGGCCGGCTGCGGGGCGGCGGCGGGCGGTGCCAGGACGGTCGGCGTCTGCTCCACCCCGCCGGGCGGCCCGGACGGCGCACCCGGCAGGCCCATCAGCCCCGGCACGGCGTCCGGCGACGCGAGCAGCGTCGGCGCCGGCTCGACGGCCGCGGGCGGCGGGACGGCGGAGGGCACGGGCGGCGGGACGACGGCGGGCGGCTGGGCGGCGGGCGGCGGGACCGGCGGCATGCCGTAGCCACCCTCCGGCGGCATCAGCACGGTCGCGGCCTCGGCCCCGGCCGGCGCGGGCGCGTCGGGCACGTCGGAGCCGGTGGTCCGCAGCCCCTCGGGCATCAGGACGGTGGCCGCCTCGGCCCCGGCCGGCGGCACCGGCACGGGGGCCGGGGCCTGCGGCGGGACGGCGAAACCAGCGGGACCGGACGGCACGGCGGGCGCCGCAGCGACCGGCGCGGGCGGCTCGGCCACCGGAGCAACGGCAGCCGGAGCCCCCTGGCCCCCCAGCCGCTCCGCCTCCGCCGCGATCGCCGCGGCCCCCGCCTCCTGCAGCCACTGCGGCGGGCTGAGCAGGAAGGACGTCGCCTCGACCGGCCCTGGCGCGGGCTTCGCCGCCCCCGCCGGGTTGGCCGCGACCGGCCGCCCGTACGCCTCCTCGTACTGCCGGACCACCTCGTTGACGGGCAGCGCGGGCCAGAGCGTGGTCGCGCCGGAGTCCCGGGCGATCACCAGTCGCGCCTCGCCGGCCGACCCGTCCCCCGCCCCCGACGGCCCCGCCGTCCCGGCCCCGGGGGCCACCGCCCAGCAGACGAAGCCCAGGTCGAACTCCCGGACCCGTACCTCGCGCTGCCGCGGCTGCGGCACCCCGCCGTTGATCCACTCCTCGGCGAGCTCCTGCGCCTGCGCGTACGTCACCACGCCCGGTTCACCCCTGCCCTCATCCTCGTCGTCCCCGCTCGTTCCACCGCCGCGGCCACGTCAGTCCACCGGGACGGCCCGGGCGAACCCGCCGTCCACCATCAGCTCCGCGACCGTCTCCAGCTCCGGCGGGCTGCCGGCCAGCCGCAGCAGGAACGCGTCGAAGTCCTCGCCGCAGGGCAGCAGCAGCCGGGCGCAGCGGTCCTCCGGGGCCTCCGGCGCGCCGGTGTCGCGGGCGTCGTCGTACAGGTGGAACCAGACCGAGCCGGCCCGGTCGCCGCGCACCTTGAGCGCGACGATGCCGCCCTGCGCGTAGGCGACGCCCAGGTAGTCCTTGGTGAGGTGGTCGCGCAGGCACTTGTTGGCGTACACGACGTCCTGGGTGCCGTACTCCTCGCTGAGGGTGAGGAAGGGCTGGTCGAGCAGCATGCCGAGCTCGGTGTCCAGCGCCACCCCGACCGGGGCGCGGCCGCCGCCCAGCTTGAGGAAGGTGCGGTAGGCGCCGGGCAGCCGGTAGCCGAGGCGCTCCTCGGCGCGCTGCACCAGGTCCTCGGGGACGCCGATCGGGTCGCCGCCGTCCTTGGCCAGCGAGAAGTGCACGGGCCGGCGCTCCTGCAACGGGCGGGTGCCGCGGCGGGTGTGGTCGGCGGCGGAGGTGGCCAGGCCGGCGTGGTGCCGCAGCAGCGCCTTGACCTCCACCGGGACGAGTTCCATCCGCCGCCAGCCGGGGGCGGCCCGGCCGACCGCGTGGTGCCAGGTCCAGCCGGGCGGGGTGGCGACGGCGGTGTCCAGGTCGGCCCAGAGCGGGTGGCCCTGGGTGAACAGCGCGGCGTTGGCCGACACGTAGTCGGTCAGCCGCAGCTCGTCCACGCCGAAGCCGTCCGGCGGGTCGGCGACCTCGGCCGCGGCGGCGGCGTACGGGCCGAAGTCCGGGTAGCCGTACTCGTCCACCCGGACCCCGGCGGGGTGTCGCTCCGCGCGGACCGGGTCCGGGAACTGCACCACCTGACCTGCGTACGCCGCGTTCGGTGCGGCGGCGACGCCGGGCCGACCTGTCGTCATCTGGGAGCCCCCACTGGCTGCTGCAAATTCTCGAAGCGCTTGCTGGACACCAGCGTAGGGGGTCGTCTCCGGGCCCGGGCCCCCGCCCGGGAGAAGGGGAACCGTCAGAGCCGCTGCCCGAGCGCCCCGGCCAGCACCCCGGCGATCCTGGTCTGCTGCGCCTCGGTGAGATGCGGGTGCAGCGGCAGGCTGAGCAGTTCGCGGGCGGCCCGTTCGGCGACCGGGAACGCCCCCGCACGGTGGCCGAGGTGACGGAACGCGGGCTGGAGGTGGACCGGGACGGGGTAGTGCACCCCGGCGCCGATCCCGGCGGCGCGCAGCGCGGCGAGGACGGCGTCGCGGTCCCGGCCGGGACCGATCCGCACCGCGTACAGGTGCCAGACGTGCTCGTTGCCGGGCGCGGTACGCGGCAGGGTCAGGCCGTCGAGGCCGCCGAGCAGGGCGTCGTAGCGGGCGGCGGCGGCCCGGCGGGCGGCGTTCCAGGCGGGCAGCCGGCGCAGCTTGGCCCGCAGCACGACGGCCTGCAGCGCGTCCATCCGGGAGTTGAAGCCGAACCGCTCGTGCCGGTACTTCTCGCGCGCGCCGTGGTCGCCGATCAGCCGGACGGCGGTGGCGAGTTCGTTGTCGTCGGTGAGCACCGCCCCGGCGTCGCCGTAGCCGCCGAGGTTCTTGCCCGGGTAGAAGCTGGTGGCCGCGATCCGCCCGTAGCCGGTGCGACCGTGCTGCCGGGCGCCCTGGGACTGCGCCGCGTCCTCCACCACCGGCCGTCCGTCGGCCAGCTCCAGCAGCGGCCCCATCGGGGCGAGCTGGCCGTTCAGGTGGACGGGCAGCAGCGCGACCGCGCCGGGCAGCGCCCCGGCGGCCCGCTCGGGGTCGATCAGCAGGTGCGCCGGGTCGGCGTCGACCAGTACCGGGCGCAGCCCGGCCCGCTGTACGGCCCCGGCGGTGGCGACGAAGGTGTTGGCGGGCAGCACGACGCCGCCGCCGGGCGGCAGGTCGAGGGCGCGCAGGGCGAGTTCGAGGGCGTCTGTGCCGTTGCCGGCGCCCACGCAGTGCCGGGCGCCGGTGAAGTCGGCGTACTCCCGCTCGAAGCCGTCCACTTCGGGGCCCTTGACGTAGCCGCCGGAGGCGAGCACCCGGTCGAAGCCGGCCCGGACCTCGGCCGCGACCTCGGCGTGCGCGGCCGCCAGGTCGACCAGCGGGATCGGGTCGACCGGCGGGATGCCGGCGCTCACCGGGTGGCCGCCCGGTCCCCGGACCCCACCGGGACGGTGGCACCGCCGAGTTCGAGGCTGAGCGAGGCCGCCTCCAGCAGCTGGAGCACCCGCACCCCGGCCCGGCCGTCGGTGAGCGGGGCCCGGCGCTCGGTGATCGCGGCGGCGAACTCGGCCATCACGTTGCGCAGCGCCTCCTGCTCGACCAGCGCGGGCGCGACCATCTCGCCGACCCGGTAGGAGATCAGCGCCCGGTGCCGGATCGCGTCGGTCAGCTGGTCGGGCGGGGTGAGGTCGACGCCGCGGTCGTGCACGGCCAGCCGGGCCTGCGGGTTGAGGTCGTCCCAGACCAGGGTGCGCCGGGAGCCGCCGATCAGCGTGGTGCGGACCTTCGTCGGGGAGAGCCAGTTGACGTGGCAGTGGGCCAGCGCGCCGTTGCTCAGCCGGACCGTCAGGTACGCCACGCAGGCCCGGCCGGCGCCGATCGGGTCGGCGCCCTGGGCGGACACCCCGACCGGTTCGACGCCGGGCGGCAGCACGAAGTCGAGGATCGACAGGTCGTGCGGGGCGAGGTCCCACAGCACGTCCACGTCGGGCTGCACCAGGCCGAGGTTGATCCGCACCGAGTCGAAGAACTGGACGTCGCCGATCTCGCCGCCGTGCACCAGCTCGCGGATCCGGCGCACCACCGGGGTGTAGCAGAAGGTGTGGTCGCACATCAGCACCAGCCCGCTGCGCTCGGCCAGGTCGACGAGTTCGGCGGCCTCGGCGGCGGAGGTGGTGATCGGCTTCTCCACCAGCACGTGCTTGCCGGCCTCCAGCGCGGCCCGCACCAGCCGGTAGTGCGCGGCCGCGGGCGTGGCCACCGCGACGGCCCCGACCCGTTCGTCGTCGAGCACCCGCCGGTAGGAGCCGGTCGCCCGGACGGTGCTGTACTCCCCCAGCACGGTACGGGCCTTGGCCTCGTCCAGGTCGCACAGCCAGTGCAGCCGCAGCGCCGGGGTGTCCTGCGCGTTGCGGACCAGCTTCGGGCCCCAGTAGCCGGCCCCGACCACGGCGAGGCCCACCGGGCGTTCCGGCGCCGGCCGGGGCGGTTCGCCCGGCGTGGGCACGTGCCCGCCGGGCGCCTGGTTGGCGGCCTGCGCGTCCCAGGCCCCCGACCGCTGCCGTGGTCCGTTCCGACCGGGCTGCTCCGACGTCATCCACGAGCCCCTTCGCTCCGCCGCCAGGGCGGGCGCGGGCCCACCCCGGCGGCCCCAACGTCCGGCACGGGCACCGGGTCCGGGCCCGTCCGCGCGTCCGCGGACGGTCGGCCGGATCCCCTTCGGCCTCGCTGCCGGAACGGTACCGGCCGTGCCCCCGGCCCGGGGGTGGTTTCGGGAAATCGGCGGACAAGTCGTGACGACGGTGTGCGGATCCGGCCCCGGTCCGGCGAGGATCGGGTGACGGCCCGGCCGGTCCCGCACGGTCGTTCGTCCGCCCCCGCACCCCGGTTGTGCGGATGTCGGTGTCGTTTGACAGGCTTGCCCCGGACCGTCCCACCGGTCCTTCCGTCAGCGGGAACAGAGGAGGAGGACGACGCATGACCACCGGTGAGCCCGCGGGCCCGCCCGTGCTGCGCCACCACCGCGACAGCCTGCTGCCCGCCGTCGCCGCCGCCCTGTCGCTCAAGGGCGGCGAGGTGCACACCCTGGCCGGGGACAAGGACGCCCGACGGCCGGTCCTGCACCCGCTGGTCGGCGAGTTCCTGGACACGCTGCCCGTCGAGGCGCGCGAGCGGTTCACCGGCCGCTGCCCGGAGGCCGTCCTGCTCTCCCAGCACCTGGCCGCGGTCGACGGCCGGCGCTCCAAGCGCGCCGCCCGCAAGCCGATGACCCTGCACGAGGCCCGCAAGGCGCTCAAGGGCTCCCGGATGACGACCGTTCGCATCCGGGAGGAGGGCGACCCGGCGCACGGCACCCACGCCCCGCCGTGCCGTTCCTGCGCGCCGATGCTGGAGCACTTCACCGTGCAGAGCGTCGCCGTCGGGCCGCCCGCGCCCTGACCGCGCCCTCGTACGCCCCCTGTCCCCGAGCCCTGGAGTCCGCCCTGAACCCGCCCAGCCCGCCCCCGCCACCGCCGGCCACCCTGTCCGCCGCCCCCGCCGGGCGGGTTCGCCCGCGCTTCCCCGCCGACGTCGCCGCCGAGCTCAAGGCGGCCGGCTGGCACCCCGGCCGCTGGCAGATACGGCAGGCCGAGGAGTGGGCCGACGCCCTGGTCGGGTACGGCGGGCCGTCCGGCCTGCGGCACGCGGTGTTCCCGGCGGCGGTGGAGGCCTGGGCCGAGTTCGGCGGCCTCGCCTTCGACCTGGCCGGCCCGGGCCGCCAGCTGGCCCGCACCCCGTTCCTGATCGACCCGCTGTGCGGGCTGCACCAGCCGCGCACCCTGCTCGACCTCGGCCGCGCCCTGGGCACCCAGCTCGCCCCGCTCGGCGAGGAGGCGTACGGGCAGGCGCTGCTGGCCGTCGACGAGGAGGGCCGGGTCTACAGCCTGGACCACACCGGCGAGTGGTTCCTCGGGCACGGCATCGACCAGGCCGTCACCACCCTGGTCCTGGGCACCGCCCCGGAGCGGCTGCGCACCGCCGACGGATCCTGACGGCGGCCCGGCGGGCCCCGGGGCGGTCCGCCGACGCGCCCTGACCGCCGGGCCGGGCCTGGCGGCGCGTCACCGCAGCCGTTCGGCCCGGACCGCCAGCCGGGACGGCAGCACCGCCTCGACCCGGAACCCGCCGTCCGCCTCCGGCCCGGAGGAGAAGGTGCCGCCCAGCGCGATCACCCGCTCCCGCATCCCGACCAGTCCGTTGCCGCCGCTGGGCAGCTTCGCCGCGCCCCCGCCGCCGCCCGGGCAGGCGTTCACCACGCTCACCCGCACCCCGTTGGGCGCGTACGCGAGCAGGACGGACACCTGTGCGCCGCCCGCGTGCTTGTGCGCGTTGGTCAGACCCTCCTGGACGACGCGGTAGGCGGTCTGCTCGGCCTCGCCGGTGAACTCCTGCCGACTGCCGCTGACGGTCAGCGTCACCGCCATGCCGGCCGCCCGGGACTGGTCGACCAGCCGGGGCAGCCCGGCCAGCGAGTCCGGCTCCGGCTGGCGCTCGTCGTCCATCCGCAGCACGCCGAGGATCTCCCGCAGCTCGTTCAGCGCCTGCCGCCCGACCTCGCCCATCAGCTTGGCGCTCTGCGCGGCCTTCTCCGGGTCCTTGGCGACGATCCGCTCCAGCGCCCCGGCGTGCACCACCATCAGGGACACCCGGTGCGCCACCACGTCGTGCATCTCCCGGGCGATCCGGGTGCGCTCCTCCAGCCGGGCCCGGCGGGCGCGCTCCTGGGCCTGCTCGGCCAGCAGGTCCAGTTCGGTCTCCAGGCCGTGCGCGCGGTCCTTGAGCGAGTCGATCAGCCGCCGCCGCGCGCCCACGTACAGTCCGGTGACCACCGGCGGGACGGTCAGGCCGACGGAGACCAGCACCGCGATCAGCACCTGGCCCCAGAGCGGCGGCTGCTCCACCGCCGTGTCGCCGGGCGTCAGCATCGACACCATCATCACGGCGACGGTCTCGGCGAAGGCCAGTGCGGACAGCGCCACCACCCGCCAGCGCCGGGTGGGCCACTCCCAGGTCGCCGCCAGCGTGTACAGCGACACCACCAGCAGCAGGACGCCGAGCATCCCCGGCATCGCCACCAGGGTCACCAGCACCGGTACGGCCGGCCAGCGGCGGCGCAGCACCAGCGAACCGCCCGCCACCACGCCGAGCAGCGAGGTGCCGGCCACCCCGGCGGCGTCCAGGTGCACCCGGCCGGAGAGGAAGGCGATCGTGCTGAGCGCGCACTCCAGCGCGGCGAGCACCGCCAGCCCGATGTCCAGGAAGGCGCTGCGCGGCCGCTCCCACCACCAGAACGACCGGACCGGCGCGCGCTCCCCAGGCGACTTGCTCATGGCCGACAGCCTAAGCGGCAACCCCCTCCCCTCCCCACCGGGATTGCCCCCGACACCTCGCCGGACCCTCAAGTGGTCCAGACCACATGCGGCCTGCGGCGTCACTGTCCGCCATCCGGCCACCTCGCGGACAGCGACCGCCCCGACACCTATGCTGGTCGCGTCGGACAGCGCGGTCCGCACGCGTCACACCCGCCACACGCGGGCGGACCTGTGACGATGAGCCGTTGCCGAACCCCACCACCACAGGGAGCCAGCCGTGACCGCTCCGGTCCCCACCCCGGCGGACAGCCCCAATGTCCACGCCACCGGCCCAGTTGCCGACAACGCGGCCCTGCGTGCGGACATCCGCCGCCTCGGCGACCTGCTCGGCGAGACGCTGGTCCGCCAGGAAGGCCCCCAGCTACTGGGCCTGGTCGAACAGGTCCGCCTGCTCAGCCGCACCGACGGCGAGGCCACCGCCGAACTCCTCTCCGACATCGACCTGGACACCGCCGCCAAGCTGGTCCGGGCCTTCTCCACCTACTTCCACCTCGCCAACGTCACCGAACAGGTGCACCGCGGCCGCGAGTTCGCCACCCGCCGCGCCCGGGAGGGCTCGCTGCTCGCCCAGACCGCCGACCAGCTCGCCGAGGCCGACCCCAAGCACCTCGAGAACACCCTGGCCCACCTCGCGGTCCGGCCGGTCTTCACCGCCCACCCCACCGAGGCCGCCCGCCGCAGCGTCCTCAACAAGCTGCGCCGCATCGGCGAACTCCTCGACCGCATCCACCGCGAGGAGATCGCCGCCGGCCTCTCCCAGGCCGACCCGGCCCGCACCAGCAGCGCCCGCCGCCAGGCCGACCGCCGCCTCGCCGAGGTCATCGACCTGCTCTGGCAGACCGACGAGCTGCGCATCGCCCGCCCCGAGCCCACCGACGAGGCCCGCAACGCCGTCTACTACCTGGACGAGCTCTACCGCGACGCCGTCCCCCAGGTCCTGGAGGAACTGCACGAGGAACTCGGCCGGGTCGGCCTGACCCTGCCCGACGGCGTCCGCCCGCTCACCTTCGGCACCTGGATCGGCGGCGACCGCGACGGCAACCCCAACGTGACCCCGCAGGTCACCTGGGACGTCCTCAACCTCCAGCACGAGTACGGCATCAAGGACGCCCTGGCCGCCGTCGACGACCTGCGCAGCACCCTCTCCACCTCCGAGCGGCTGGCCGGCGCCTCGGTCGAACTGCTCGCCTCGCTCAACACCGACCTGCACCAGCTCCCCGAGCTCAGCCCCCGCTACAAGCGGATGAACGCCGAGGAGCCCTACCGCCTCAAGGCCACCTGCGTCCGGCTCAAGCTGGAGAACACCCGCGAGCGGCTCGCCCAGGGCACCCCGCACGTCGAGGGCCGCGACTACCTCGGCACCCGCGAGCTGATCACCGACCTGCGGCTCATCCAGGACTCCCTGCGCTCCCACCGCGGCGAGCTGATCGCCGACGGCCGCCTCGCCCGCGCCATCCGCACCATCGAGGCCTTCGGCCTCCAGCTCGCCACCATGGACGTCCGCGAGCACGCCGAGGCCCACCACCACGCCCTCGGCCAGCTCTTCGACCGCCTCGGCGAGGAGGCCTGGCGCTACGCCGACATGCCCCGCGAGTACCGGCAGAAGCTGCTCGCCAAGGAGCTCCGCTCGCGCCGCCCGCTCGCCCCCACCCCGGCCCCGCTGGACGCCGCCGGCACCAAGACCCTCGGCGTCTTCAACACCATCCGCGAGGGCTTCGAGCGCTTCGGCGACGAGATCGTCGAGAGCTACATCATCTCCATGTGCCAGGGCGCCGACGACGTCTTCGCCGCCACCGTCCTGGCCCGCGAGGCCGGCCTGATCGACCTGCACGGCGGCATCGCCAAGATCGGCATCGTGCCGCTGCTGGAGACCACCGAGGAACTCCAGAAGGCCGACCTCATCCTCGACGAGATGCTGTCCGACCCCTCCTACCGGCTGCTCGTCTCGCTGCGCGGCGACGTCCAGGAGGTCATGCTCGGCTACTCCGACTCCTCCAAGTTCGGCGGCATCACCACCTCCCAGTGGGAGATCCACCGCGCCCAGCGCCGGCTGCGCGACGTCGCCCACCGCTACGGCATCCGGCTGCGCCTGTTCCACGGCCGCGGCGGCACCGTCGGCCGCGGCGGCGGCCCCTCCCACGAGGCCATCCTGGCCCAGCCCTGGGGCACCCTGGAGGGCGAGATCAAGGTCACCGAGCAGGGCGAGGTCATCTCCGACAAGTACCTGCTCCCCTCCCTCGCCCGGGAGAACCTGGAGCTGACCATCTCCGCCACCCTCTCCGCCTCCGCGCTGCACACCGCCCCGCGCCAGGCCCCCGAGGAACTGGCCCGCTGGGACGCCGCGATGGACCAGGTCTCCGCGGCCGCCCACACCGCCTACCGCGCCCTGGTCGAGCAGGACGACCTGCCGAAGTACTTCTTCGCCGCCACCCCGGTCGACCAGCTCGCCTCGCTGCACCTGGGCTCCCGCCCGTCCCGCCGCCCCGACTCCGGCGCCGGCCTCGACGGCCTGCGGGCCATCCCGTGGGTCTTCGGCTGGACCCAGTCCCGCCAGATCGTCCCCGGATGGTACGGCGTCGGCTCCGGCCTCGCCGCCGCCCGCGCGGCCGGCCTCGGCGGCGTGCTCGACGAGATGCACGGCCAGTGGCACTTCTTCCGCAACTTCCTGTCCAACGTCGCCATGACGCTGGCCAAGACCGACCTGCGGATCGCCCGCCACTACGTCGAGCAGCTGGTGCCCGCCGAACTGCACCACGTCTTCGACCAGATCGTCGCCGAGCACGACCTCACCCTGCGCGAGGTGCTCCGGCTCACCGGCGAGGGCGAACTGCTGGAGCACAACCCGGTGCTCAAGCAGACCTTCACCGTCCGCGACGCCTACCTCGACCCGATCTCCTACCTCCAGGTCGCGCTGCTGCGCCGCCAGCGCGATGAGGTCGCCACCGGCCGCCACGAGGACCCGCTGCGCGCCCGCGCGCTGCTGCTGACCGTCAACGGCATCGCCGCCGGCCTGCGCAACACCGGCTGACGCCACCGCGCGTACGGGACGGGGCCGCCGTCCGCCCTCCGGGGTGGGCGGCGGCCCCGTCCCGTACCGGAAGGGTTCGGGGCACGCGAAAGGGCCGGCGCCCGTGGGCACCGGCCCGGTGTCGTGCTCACCGCGCGGGCGGCCAGGCCCCGGACACGGCCTACTCGCCCGGCTCGCCCGCGCGCCGGCGCTTCAGCCACAGCGCGGCGCCGCCGGCCGCGACCACCAGGCCGCCACCGACCGCCAGCAGCCCGGCGTCCGTGCCCATCGAGTCACCGAGCAGCGGCCCGAACTGCGCCGCCGCGGGATCCGCGGAGACGCCCGGATCCGGCTCGGCCACCGCGTCCGCGTGCGCCACCGCGCCGCCCGAGAGCAGCACCCCGGCCGCCCCCAGCGCACCGGCCGTGCCGACCCGCCGTCCGAACTGCTTCAGTCGGACCACCCGGAGCCGCCGCAGTCGGCGGACCGGACGAAAACCCCGCATCGAGAACTCCCCAGGACTCGTTCGCGTACCAGGCCGACGCTATCCGATCCCGCACAGGGTTCTCACACGGATTCAGGTTTGGACCGTCAAGCGTTGTACGACTGTTGCGTAACACCACTCCCGGACTTGATGGAGCGTCAGGAGTTGTAGGTGCCCTGCGCCCGCTCCAGCCCCTCGGACAGCAGCGCCTCCACCGCGTCCGCCGAGCGGTCCACGAACCACTCCAGTTCCTTGCGCTCGGCGCCGGAGAAGTCCTTCAGCACGAAGTCCGCGACCTCCATCCGGCCCGGCGGCCGACCGATCCCGCACCGCACCCGGTAGTAGTCCGGCCCCAGCGACTTGGTGATCGACTTCAGCCCGTTGTGGCCGTTGTCCCCGCCGCCCAGCTTGAGGCGCAGCGCCGCGTAGTCGATGTCCAGCTCGTCGTGGACGGCGACCAGCGCCGAGGCCGGCGCCTTGTAGAAGTCCCGCAGCGCCGTCACCGGCCCGCCGGAGAGGTTCATGAACGACATCGGCTTGGCCAGCACCACCCGGCGGCCGGACAGCCGTCCTTCGGCCACCTGCGCCCGGCTCTTGTGCGCCTTGAACTTCGCGCCCATCCGCTGCGCCAGCAGGTCCACCACCATGAACCCGATGTTGTGCCGGTTCCGGGCGTACTGCTCGCCCGGGTTGCCCAGCCCCACCACCAGCCAGGGGCCCTCGTACTCGTCCGCCATGCCCTCTCTCCTCCTGTGCGCGCTCTACGTCATCTTCCCGGACACACCGCTGCCCCGGCCGCTCCGAGGGGAGCGACCGGGGCAGCGGTCACAGCTGGTGGGGCGAGGCTCAGGCCTCGGCGCCCTCGGCCTCGGCGGCCTCGGCCGGGGCGGCCTGGGCACCGATGACCTGCAGCACGACGGCGTCGGCGTCGACGGCCAGGGTGACGCCGGCCGGCAGGGCGATGTCCTTGGCGAGGATGGAGGCACCGGACTCCAGGCCCTCGACCGAGACGGTGACCGACTCGGGCAGGTGGGTGGCCTCGGCCTCGATCGGCAGCGCGTTGAGGACGTGCTCCAGCAGGTTGCCGCCGGGGGCCAGCTCGCCCTCGGTGAGGACCGGGATCTCGACGGTGACCTTCTCGCCGCGCTTGACCAGCAGCAGGTCGACGTGCTCGATGGTGCGCTTGATGGCCTCGCGCTGCACGGCCTTGGGCAGCACGTACTCGTCCTTGCCCTCGATCGGCACGACCAGCAGGGCGTTCGGGGTCTTGAGCGCCATCATCAGGTCGTGGCTCGGCAGGTTCAGGTGAACCGGGGCGTGGCCGTGGCCGTAGACGACACCGGGGACGAAGCCGGCACGGCGGGCGCGACGGGCGGCACCCTTGCCGAACTCGGAACGGGTCTCAGCGGCGATGCGGATCTCGGACACGACTGCACTCCTCGGGAAGACTGGCGCGGGGGTGCAGGCAACGCGAAAAACCGCCGGGGCCACACCCTCAGTACGTTCGGGGGTCACTCGGCGGTAACGGCCTCTGCCGACGGACGGAAATCCGACACCGGCAGCGCGTCGATCACGGAGCGGGCACCCGGCGAGCAGGCACACGGCATCCCTCGCCGAGCAGTTTCACGAGTCTAACCGCATGAACGGCCTCCCGTGAAATCGGCGGGGGGGCCCGCCGGGCCCCGCCCCCCGGGGGCCCCCCCCGCGGGGGGGGGGGGGGGCCCCCCCCCGCCCGCGGGGGCGGCCCCCCCCCCCCCCCCCCCCCCCGGGGCCGGGCCGC